>QHPZ01000049.1:0-14610 GCA_003219225.1 Verrucomicrobiota bacterium
GGCGTTATCACCACCGATGTGCAGGGCCGCATCATCATTCTGAATAATGAAGCCGAGCGGTTAACTGGCTGGACGTCGCAGGAGGCGATTGGCCAACCGCTCAAGACGGTGTTCAACGTCGTTGTCGATCTGGCCGCGCAGGCGCGCGCCCCCCGCAGTGCTTATCGCAATGAGTTGCACTCGATCCTGAGCCTGCCGGAAAGTGCGACCCTGACCGCGCGCGACGGCACCGAGCGCATCCTCGAGCAAAGCGCGTCGCCCATTCGCGACAAACAAAACGAGATGGCCGGCGTCGTGCTCGTGTTTCGCGACATCACTCAGCGCCAGCGCGACGAGGCCGAGCGGCGCAAAGCCGAGACACTGGAGCAACTCGGCTTGCTGGCCGGCGGGATCGCCCACGACTTCAACAATCTGCTCACCGCCATCATCGGTAACATTTCCCTCGCCTCGCTGCTGCTTCCGCCAGACGCCGAGATGGCCAGCCGCTTGGTTGACGCCAGGAACGCGTCGCTGCGCGCGCGCGATCTGGCTCAGCAACTCCTCACCTTCGCCCGTGGCGGCGCGCCGATTAAAAAGACGACTTCGATCGGTAAGCTCATTCAGGACACGGTCAGCTTTTCATTGCGCGGCAGTCATAGCCGCAGCGAATTCCAATTCGGCGCCGACCTCTGGCCAGCTGAAATTGATCCCGGCCAGATCAGTCAGGTGATTGCGAACCTCGTCGTGAACGCCGACCAGGCGATGCCAAACGGCGGAACGTTGCGGGTGAGCTGCGACAACTTCCGCTACACCGCCACGACCACGCCCGACGTGCCGGATCTCACGCCCGGCGATTACATTCGCATCCGCGTGCGTGACGAAGGCGTCGGCATACCAGAGCAATATCTTAAACGCATTTTTGATCCCTACTTCACGACCAAACCCAAAGGCAACGGCCTTGGCCTGGCTACCGCCTATTCGATCATTAAAAGTCACAACGGCCTGGTCACCGTCGAATCTGAAGTGCACCTCGGCTCTACTTTTACCGTCTACTTGCCAGCTGCCCTGCACGAAGAGCTGCCGGCCGAAGTGCCGGGCGTAATTGTGCAGCCGGTTACCGGAACCGGTCGCGTGCTCGTGGTCGATGATGAAGAGGCGATTCGTACGCTGGTCAATTTCACGCTCACGCGTCTGGGTTATGAAGTAATGCAGGCCGAGACCGCGCTCGAAGGTGTCAACCTCTATCGGCTCCAGCTCGAAAAAGGCGAGCGCTTCGACGCCGTCATTCTCGATCTTACCTTACCCGGCGGCATGGGCGGAAAAGAAGCGCTCAAGAAATTAATCGAGATCGATCCGACCGTGAACGCGATTGTCTCCAGCGGTTACGCGGATTCCGCGGCGTTATCGCCAAGCCCTACGAAGCCGCCGAGCTGGGCAAGATCATCCACGAAGTCATCAGCGCCAGCCACGTCAATTTCGGCGGCCACATCGAAGACGGCCGCCTCGCCACCCGCGTGGCGTAAGATCAGCCAAATCGATTATCTGCGGAACTCACCTCGGTGACCAAAATGGGCGGCGAACAAGCGTACTATCTCGGCGAGTTAGTAAAGGTCGCCTGTGCACTGGTTCCGATCGCCCTTGTCCTTTTTGCCATGATCTTCATGCGTCGTCACGAGCGTACGTCGCAGACGCTTTGGCTTCAGTCGCTAGCAGCTCTTTGGCTGATTCTTGCCGGCACCAGTCGGCTTGTGCTGAGCGCTGTTGTTGGAATTAGCCTGCTACAGAAGCAGAACATTTATCATAGTGCGGAGGAAGCGCAGCACAGTATGGATTTCTACTTCAGTGTTTCTTCAATGCTTCACTTCGCAGAGCTTAGCGCGTTTTTCTTGTTTGCAGTGGCGTTGCTCATTTACTTCCACGACCGCTTACCGAAGAAAACTCCAAGCACGTAGCTAAGTTGCGCCAATTGCTGGTCCCGCGCGAGGACAGCCGTGATCCGAAATCTGGACTTGAGGTCTGTGCTGTCTGCGCCGGTCCTTAGACCGAAATTCTCAATCTATAATTGGATTAGACCGAAAAATTAGGCATAAACCTCGTTAGGTGCATGTCCGCGTGCGGCGCTCACTCAAATACACGCTGCTGATAGTTGGCGCCATTGTCGCGCTGATCGCTGGACTCATCGCTTATGGCGTCATGTTCCCGCCGACCTACGAGGCGGCTGTCGATCTTCCTGGCACGACATCGCGCATTAGCGTGCAGCTGCAGCCGATGCATCCTTATTTAGCCGAGTATCGCCGCTACCTCGTGCTCCAGAAAGGGGGCATGCCGGATAAGCGCGTTGAGCTTTTCGCAGACACTGGCGGTTATTCCCGGACACAACTTTACAAGCTTCCCGATGGGCGTTTCCGCGTGGATGGCTTTTTCGATTCAGTGATTGTCGATCCGGTTCAACATCAGATTTCCGACGCTGGACGCGTTCGCGAAAAGGGAACTTACCTTGGCGCGTTCCAAAACGTGAAACAAAGCCAGTGGACGGAGTGGCGTTTCCTGTCGTCTGCGGAAAGCCCCGAAGAAACACTCGACGCCGAGCAGCGTATCCGATAATGCACCTAACCAGGCGATGAAGCCAACGGCCCCTTTGCGAAGCAGCTTCAGCGTGTTTGTCACGACACCCTGCCGTGGCTTATCTCTTTCTCGTTAGGCTCTCAACGTAGCGTCTTTACGAATCGAAAACCGTTGCGCTGATATCCGAGCGCTTCGTAGAACTGGTGCGCGTCGTTGCGCTCGAAGCGCGTGTTCACGGCGATACGCATGATCTTCCTTTCGGCAAAATCTTGTTCTGCCGCGGCCATCAACCGCCGAGCGATACCGCGGCGGCGCGAATCGCTCGCCACGACCAGCGCCAGAATTCGTCCGCCGAGATCGTTGTGCTCAAAACTGTGGCACGCGAAGGTGCCGATCATCCCACACACCTTCCCCTGCTCCACCGCGACCAATGCGCAGTAATGCGAATCGGGCAGGATTTTCTCCAGGCGCGACTGCATCTCAGACTCGTTCGTCTCGTAACCGAGCTCACACATCAGCCGCGCGAGTGCGGCGGCGTCGCTCATGCGCGCGGCACGAATCGTAAGATCGGCAACTGGCTCGTTAGGCAAAGCGGGCGCGACCTCCGGGCGCGTTGCTAATAAAGCCTCTCGCGTCTGCGGGACAACCACCGGCTAGGTGGATGTTGAACTACCCCCCGCGCCGTTGATTCCGACGAAGCCTTCCCGTTCCAGATGCAAAATGATTTCCTGAGCAGCTTCCTCGGGCGACAGCTCCCCTGTGTCGACCGTCACCTCGGCGTCAGCCGGCACTTCGTAGGGATCCGATATTCCGGTAAATTCCTTCAGGATTCCGGCGCGCGCTTTCGCGTAGAGACCCTTGCGGTCGCGCTCCTCGCACACTTCTACCGACGTGGAAAGATGCACCAGAATGAATCCGCCAAATGGCTCAATCATTTCGCGGACATCCTTGCGCGTGGAGTCAACGTAGCCAATGCGGCGAATGTTGATGTCGCGGTGTTCCTTCGAAAAACCGAGCTCTGAAGAGAGGTGTTTGCGCACGAGATCGCCGTCGAGCAGTGTCACCGGCCGGCCGCCCATTTCGAGGAACTTAATCATGAGCACGTTGGCGATCGTCGATTTACCTGCGCCGGAAAGACCGGTAAAAAACACAGTCATCCCTTGTTTGTGCCGCGGCGGGAAGGTACGCCGCAGTTCGCGCGCGATTTCGGGAAAGGTGAACCAGGCAGGAATTTCGCGGCCGTCATTTAATCGTCGCCGCAATTGTGTGCCTGAGAGATTCAGCACGCGCGAGCCGGCCGGCACTTCGTTTTCAGGGAAATATTTGTCCCGGTCTTCTACATAGACCATCATCTGGAAGGGCACCATCTCGACGCCGATCTCGTCTTGATACTTGCGGAACAACTCCTGCGCTTCGTACGGCCCGTAGAACGGCTTGCCGTCGGCGGCGTTGCCCGGGCCCGCGTGATCGCGGCCGACAATGAAATGCGAGCAGCCATGATTTTTTCGAATGATCGCATGCCAGATTGGGCCGTGCCGCGCGGATATTTCGAACCCAGCAGCTGGTAACAACGCACCCGCGTCAAGTAATCGACGTCGCCGGGCCGCGTCATGCCCACGGACGGATGAATGAGAAGACTCGCTTCGACTTGCGCCGCCGCGCGGAAGGTCAATTCCACATGCGCGCGGTGCATCGGGTTACGCGTCTGGAAGCCGACGATTCGCCGCCAGCCCAGGCGCGCGAATTCCGCGCGCAAATCTGACGGTGTCAGCCGCAATGTGCGGAAATCGTAATGGGTGGGCAGTTGCAAAGTTTCCACGCGGCCGCCCACGTACCAGTCGTGTCCCTTGTTCAGAAGATAATCGACACCGGGATGCATTGTGCTCGTGGTTCCGAAGACAGCTTGCGCTTCGGTCTTGCGATCAGGTTGCCAGACATCTTCCACAGATAGGACTGCCACCATCACGCCTTCGGAATCTCGCAGCGCGATCTTGGTGCTGCCGGGTTTGAGCGATTTCGCAAACGCCTCCGGCACGTCGAGCGTGATCGGGATGGGCCAGAGCAGACCGTTGCTTAATCTCATCTCCTGGCTCACGCCCTCGTAATCGCGCCGGTTCATGAAACCGCGCAGCGGTGAGAAGCCGCCGCTCAGCAGCAGCTCGAGATCGCGGATTTGCCGGCTCGTTAAGTCCCAGGATGGAAAATCTCTGGAGCGCGCTTTGAGCTCGGCGGCGCGTTCGGGATCAAGTCTAAGCTCGACGAGTTCGCCGCCATGCGGAGCGATCAGGTGGCCGTGAGATTTTGCACTATCGATATTCATGTTGAAGAGCGCTTCTATACTATTGAGAGGCCTATCTCGCAATGGGCCGCACGGCGGAAAAGCACCAAATCCCAAGCACCAAGCTCCAGAGAAACTTCAAACACCAAGCTCCAAAGCTCGCGTGTAACAGTTGAATATTGGTGCTTGGAGCTTCGTTGGGGTTTGGTACTTGGAACTTGGTGCTTTGGAACATGTCGATCTTGCGCATGAGCGCGCTGTGCCGTTACGTTGCGACATGCCTGAAAGCCGCGCGACCGCCTACGATTCCAAGATCGAAGGCAACGTGATTTTCACCCGCTTCGATGCGGCGCTGAATTGGGTGCGCAAAAATTCCCTCTGGCCGATGCCGATGGGCCTCGCCTGTTGCGCGATCGAGCTCATGGCGACGGCGGCGTCACGATTCGACATCTCGCGGTTCGGCGCCGAAGTGATGCGGTTTTCCCCGCGGCAATGCGACGTCATGATCGTCGCCGGCACCGTCACCTACAAAATGGCGCTGGCGGTGAAACGAATTTACGAGCAGATGCCCGAACCCAAATGGGTCATTGCCATGGGCGCGTGCGCGTCCACCGGCGGCATGTATCGCTGCTATGCCGTGCTTCAGGGCATCGATCAACTCTTGCCGGTCGATGTTTACATTGCCGGTTGCCCGCCACGCCCCGAAGCATTGCTCGCCGGCCTGATGAAGTTGCAGGAAAAAATTTCCGGCGAAAAATCTTTCGCCGCGCAAAGAACCGAGCTGACCAAAAAACTCAACGAAGCGCTCGCATGACGCACGCTGCTGTCATCCCGAGCGAAGCGAGGGACCTCCCACTGGGCCGTGGATCACACGAAGTACGCAGCGTGACGCTCGCTCCGACTGTGAGGTTCCTCGCTCCGCTCGGAATGACACCGCTGTTTGTTTTTCATCCTTGATCCCTCATTCTTCATCCTTTCCGCAGATGACCGGCCCTGAACTTCTCGATTCGTTACCGAAACTGCTCGGCCCGAAACTTCAGGTCAAAACCGAATTTCGCGGTGAGACCACCTACACGATTTTACCCGAAGACCTGCGCGAGATCGCAAAACTCTGCCGGGACGATCTCTCGTTCGATTACTTGATCGACATCACCAGCATCGATAATCACGGCGAAGACCCGCGCTGGGAACTCGTCTACGAGCTTTACTCGATGACGCTCGCCGTGCATCTGCGCCTGAAACTGCGCGTGTCCGAAGAAATCGGCGCCGTCGACACTGTGAGCGACATCTGGCCGACGGCCAACTGGCACGAGCGCGAGATTTACGACATGATGGGCATCAAATTCAACGGCCACCCCGATCTCCGCCGCATCCTGATGTGGGACGGCTACCCGTTCTTCCCGCTGCGCAAAGAATTCCCGCTCGAAGGTCTGCCCAGCGAAATGCCCGACGTCGCCTTTACCAAATCCGCCCCGCATGACCCCGCTGGTAGATTGCATCTGTGGCGCCTTGGTTGTTGTAGCGATCGGCTCGTCGAATTGCGCGTGCGCCAGCGAAACGTCGCCACGTCCCGGTGGTCTGCTCGTCTATGGCGCTGATTTTGTCTTTGCCGCTACCGAGCCGCAAGACTGGATCGGCGACACTGACAATGCGGCAACCTGGAATTGCAATCTGCTGTTTTACCCAAAAGGAGAAAATCCACGGAAGGCGACAATCATCAGAGTCACTGTCGCACCGAAAAGCGGTGACGACGTTAACCAAGATCTAAACGCGGACATGGAGGGGTACAAGCGCGCTTACCCGGAGGTGCAGTTTAAAACCATTGACGTGTCACATCCTGAATACCGTTGCTTTGCCAAACTGTATCTAAGTCCCGGCCAGTTTTGGGAGTACGTGACGTACCTCGATCCTGGAGCAAAGAGTCGCCACCTATTATCGGTTGCGATGAACAAGCGTGGATCAGAAGCTAGCTCTGCGGAGATGAAAGCTTACCGTGCCGCCATTCGCTCTATCGTTTTGCTTTCTGATTAGATCGTTACCGCTCGAAAAAGCCCGCCAGGAGTCGGCCAAAATCTGCGGCGGCATTTTTGCCAGTTTCCAGCACTTGTTCGTGGCTGACTTTTTCTTTGGAAAGGCCGGCGGCGAGATTGGTGAGGCAGGAGAAGGCGGCGACTTCGAGGTTGAGGGCGCGGGCTTGGATGACTTCCAGGACGGTGGACATGCCGACGGCGTCGGCACCGAGTTTTTGCAGCATGCGCACTTCGGCGGGGGTTTCGTACTGCGGACCGAGGGTGCCGGCGTAAACGCCTTCGTGCAGGATCATGTCGATCTCGCCACGGGACGACTCCGTCCGACTGGCGGACTTGCCCGCGGCGTTGCGGAATTTTTCGCGCAGGCGCGGCGAGTAGGCGTCGGTGAGATCGACAAAGCGCGCCTCAGATCTGCCGCCGAAGACTATGCCAGTCCGGCTCGGACCGGCAGCTACAACATCGTCGATCAGCGGCGATGTGCCGGTGAGATTGATATGATCAGCAATCATCATCCACTCGCCGCGCTTGAACTGCGGGTTCAGTGAGCCCGCGGCGTTCGTCAGGATCAGTTGTTTAATTCCTGCTTCGGCGAGAACGCGAACGATGGCGGTGACTTCGCGCGCCGAATAGCCTTCATAAAGATGCACGCGGCCCTGGGCGAAGATGACCTTGTGATTGTCGATCTTGCCGAGGACGAAACGGCCGGCATGGCCGGGGACCGTCGGCTGCGGGATTTCGGTGAAGGCGCTGTAAGGAATGATCTGCTCGTAAGGCGCATCGCCGACGAGTGAGTTCAGACCGGAGCCGAGGATGATGGCGACGTCGGCGCCGTGATCGCTCAGGCGTTCAAGTTCTGTCATGTCGAGCGGAGTCGAGACATCTCTCACTGTTGCTCCTTTAAATAGCAAGAGATTCCTCCACCTCGGTCGGAATGACAGATGCAGGCGATGTAACGTTTTAACCAATCACGTCGATCCCCGTAAAATCTTCTCCGAAACACCGGCGGCGCGCTGGGCGGGCGGCGCGTCGCGGCCATCACATCTGGGCGCAGCGTTTCTTCGCGCGGGCCGAGTGCGCGCACGTCGGGTCTGGGATAGGCGATGCGGGTGTGGAGCATCGTCATCAACGTGAAGCGGAAACGGTCCCGTATTTTTTGCAGGTCGCCAAGGGTAAGATCGCATTCGTCGAGCTGGCCGTCGGCGATGCGTTCCTCGATCAGCTCCTGCACCAGTTGCTCGATTTTTTGTGGCGTCGGTTTTTCCAAGCTGCGCGACGCGCCTTCCACCACATCGGCCAGGCTGACGATCGCGCTTTCTTTGGTCTGCGGCTTCGGACCGGGATAGCGGAAACTTTCCTCGCGCACCTCGGGGATATCTTCCTCCCGGATGTTCATGATCTTGCCGCCGGCGCGCGCGTCCTCCTGCTGTTGCAAGGCACGCTGGTAAAAATAGGCGATGAGCGACGTGCCGTGATGCTCCTGAATGATATCGATAACGTGTTGGTTGAGCTTATGCTTGAGCGCAAGATCGACACCTTCCTTCACGTGCGACATGATGATGAGCGCGCTCATCGTCGGGGCGAGATCGTCGTGCGGGTTGCGCTCGAAGCTCATGTTTTCGGTGAAGTATTCCGGCTTCACCAGTTTGCCGACATCATGAAAATAGGAGCAGACACGGCAGAGCGTCGGGTTTGCGCCGGTCGCTTCGGCCGCGGCCTCGGCGAGATTCGCGACGACAAGGCTATGATGATCGGTGCCCGGCGCTTCGATGATCATGCGGCGGAGTAATGGCTGATTGAGGTCCGATGCTTCCAACCACGATACGTCGGTCGTGATTTGGAAGACGTGCTCGAACATCGGGAGCAGACCGCCAACCAGCGTGGCCGTGACGATACCATTGCCGATGGCGAGCGCGCTTTGCACGCCGATCATTCCCCAGTCGTTGCCCATAGGCGCAAACCAGTTGATCGGCCCAATCTCGCCGAAGGCGAGCGATAACAGCCAGATGGCGAGGCCGACTCCAACGCCGGCGCGAATGAGTCGGCTGCGCCGGCGGACCTGGAGCGTGAGATACACGGCGGTGAATCCGCTAATCAAACTGGTGACGAGCACAGGCGCATCGATCCTTCCGAAGAGCACGCTGCTCCACAAACTCGCCGCCACCGCGGCGTAAAGGCCGTGGTTGCGCCCGAGCAAAACGCTGAGCGCGAGCGGCGCAAACGCATACGGCGCGATGAGCGCGGCCATGTCCGGCTTGAGAAAGCGAAACGTGTCGCCGCTGGACAGGACAAACAGAACCTTCGTGAGGACGAGTTGCACAAAGATCGTTCCGAAAACGAGGAACACGCGCGAGTTCTGCGAAAACGTGCGCGGCTGATTGATCCAGAGCTGCGTCACCGCGATGGCCATGAATAGCAATGCGATCACGAAGTTCTTCATCGGTTCCGGCTGCTGCCCGCTGAAGATGAGGAAGCCAAGGCCGGCGATGAACGCGGCGAAGATCGATGTCTTCACCCATGCGGCCGATTCAAGAGTCGCGGCCCATTCGTGACGAGCGCGGCGACGGCGCACCTTGCGTGAGGCAAGTCCGCGCCTGACCAGACGGCTGCGTTTGAGGAAATCGAACATTAAGATTTTTCCTCCGAGCTCAAGGGCGCGCGATGTTGCTGATAAGCATTGATGATGGCACGCACAAGTTCATGCCGAACGACATCGCGTTCTGTGAGATAAACGGTCGCGATTCCCGGAACATTGCGCAAGGCCTGTAATGCCTCCACCACCCCGGAACGTTTGCTCGCGGGCAAATCGATCTGAGTGATGTCACCAGTGACGACGCATTTCGAATGCGGACCGATCCGGGTCAGCAGCATGAACATCTGTTCGGTCGTGGTGTTCTGCGCTTCATCGAGAATAACGAATGCGTGATTGAGCGTGCGCCCGCGCATGTAAGCCAGCGGCGCGATCTCGATCGTCTGGCGGGCGACCAGGCGCTCGATCTCCTCCGGCTCAAGCATGTCGCGTAGCGCGTCGTTGAGGGGCCGCAAGTAGGGCATGATTTTCTCCTCCAGTTCGCCGGGCAAAAATCCGAGCGCCTCGCCGGCTTCCACCGCTGGCCGGGTCAAAATGATGCGGGCGACCTGCTCTTTTTTCAATGCGGCCACCGCCATGGCGACCGCGAGATAAGTTTTGCCTGTGCCGGCCGGACCGATTCCAAACACGATGTCGTGTTTGTGGATTGCTTCGACGTAGTCGCGCTGTCCGGGTGATTTCGCCAGAATCGGCGGTTTACGCGTCGAAGTTACGATTTTCGTGGTGGCGACGTCGCTCAGCGTCTCCTCGCGCGCTTCGCTGACAGAACTGAGCGCATATTGGAATTCGTGTTTTTGAATCGGCACGCCTTGCTTTTGCGCCTCCTCCAGCTGGTCGAAGACCTGCTGCGCCTTGTCGATCTTTTCCGGCTCGCCCTCGATCTTCACCCAGCCTTCACGGGTGGTCACTTTCACGCCGAGCGAGTCCTCCATGTTCTTGAGGAGCTTGAGGTCGTTGGCGTAGAGCGACTGGAGTTGCCGGGCGTTTTCGAAATGCAGCGTGCGGGTTTCTGTCATCCAGGGGGCAATCACAAGAGCGACATCTGCCGCTTAGCGGAAGCCGTAAACCAACGCCCAGTGGGTGCGTTCCTCCGGCGACTCTTCCACCGCCACGATAATGAAATAGCTGCCGGTGCTTTTTGGAATGATATGCGCAGCGGCGAAATGACCTTTCTCCCACCCGTCCGACTGCTCTGCCAGTTTGCCATCGGAATCGTAAATGTGCACTGAAATCCGGGCTCGTTCCACCTCGGTGCCCATCCAGAACCAGTATTCGTTTCCTTTGAATAACTGTTGGCGCACGGCCTTTTTCTCGCCCGAACCGAGATCGCCGCCCCAATAGTCCTCGCGCACCTGAAATCCCTCCTTGACGTAGGGCTCGGCCGCCTGCAGGGCGAACGATTGCGCATCGTCGACCGACGCAAAGCTCGCACGCGCCATCGCAACGAGCAGCGCAATGGCGAGACTCCCGCGATTGAGGTAGCCGAGAAAGGCGCGCATAAAACGTTCCCCCTACTCCCGCGTCACGATGCCGTAATCGAGCCGGGTCGTGATCTCGTTGATTTTCTTGACGGCCTCGGGCGAAATCCGCGCGATGCCCACGTCGATGAGCGGTTTTACTTGGCCGAGCGCAGTCTGGATCTCGCGCACGATGTCAAGGTTGAACTCCGGCATCGCTTGGAGCCGCGTCTGGAAATAAACGAGCAGGTCGGGCTGGTGCAGCAGCTCGGCACCCTGATCGGAGAAATGTTTTGTCACCACGGCGGTGAGCACCTGGGTGCCGCGGAGCCAGCCGCCGAGACTCACGAGCTGCGACAATTTCTCGTCGTGCACTTCGTTCATCGCCTGCTGAACACTGTTCTGTGTGCGATCGAGTTCCTGCCGCACGTTTTCCCAATTCCGCTTGTCGGCGGCTTCGGTAATCGCTTTGGCATGTTGTGTGATCGAGCGTTCGACACCGATGCCTCTGGCCAGCGTCTGCACGCGTTGACCAATTTCTTTCACTGCCGGTGCATCTTCGGCTTGGACGGCGATAAAGCCGTCGGCGATCACCGTCCCGAGCAGCAGCGCGATCCGTGGCCGCTCGGTAAAATTGCTCCCCTTGCTGCTACGGACTTATTCCTACCAGTTCACCGAGCCGAGTTTGTTCAACGCGCCAAAGACCTCGTTCGGCAGCGGCACCACCACGTCTTCGACTTTTTTCGACAGCTGTTTGATATCGATCCGCTGCGGGGCCGGTGGCCGGGCGGCCTGTGCACACCAGCTTAGAGCCAGGAGAGCGATTGCGCCCAGTTTTAAGAATTTAGTGAACGAAAACATCGCGAGCTTCGACTGTTGATTTCCCACTCGTATTCAGGATTAATGGAGCACATTCTAAGCAGAACCTTTCGCCGCACAAATCCTTGTGCCTAACAATTTGAGTTCGTCACGCCCAAGTAGCATGCCCGCTCAACTTCGTGTTTCGGCCGCGCCATGGACTTAAAAAGATTAGGCGAAATTCTCGAGGTCGCACCAGCCAAACGGCTTCTGGTTATCGGCGATCTCATGCTGGACGAATTTGTCTGGGGCAAGGTGGGGCGCATCTCGCCGGAGGCGCCGGTGCCGGTCGTCCAGGTCACGGGAGAATCCTTTTATCCCGGCGGCGCGGCGAACGTCGCCCGGAACCTGCGCGAGTTTGTCGGCCGCATCGCTGTTGTCGGGATGATCGGGCGCGACCGCAGCGGCGAACAACTTCGCGAATTGCTCGCCGCCGAAAAGATCAACGTTGTCGCCCCGCTCGAGGACGAACATTTTCGGACAATCGTCAAGACGCGTATCATCGCGCGTCATCAGCAGATCGTACGAGTGGATCGCGAGCAAATTGTCGGTCCATCGCCGGAACAAATCGCCGCCGCCGTCGCCGCGGTCGAAAACGCGTTGCCCGATTTTGACGCGATCGTTTTCGAAGATTACGGGAAAGGCTTTTTAGCCGCCAATCTCGTGGCGCCGATTATCGCGTCTGCCCGCGAGAGCAACAAAATCGTCACGGCCGATCCGAATCCGCGCAACCTGATTGAATGGACCGGCGTAACAGCAGTGAAACCGAACCGGGCGGAAGCCTTTCTCGTCGCCGGCATTCCGTGGCGCGATCTCGACGAATCACCGCAGGAGGATGTCGATCTTGTCCGCGCCGGTGATTTGCTGCTGAAGAAATGGGCGACGGAAAATGTCCTGATTACGCTCGGCGAACACGGCATGCTGCTGTTCGAAAAAGGCGCACCGCCGCATCACATTCCGACTAAAGCACGCCAGGTGTTCGATGTGTCCGGCGCGGGCGACACCGCGATTGCGCTTTTCACACTCGGACTCGTCTGCGGCGCCACTCCAGTCGAAGCCGCCGAAATCGCCAATCACGGCAGCGCCGTTGTCGTCGGCAAGCTCGGTACCGCGACCGTCACGCGCGATGAATTGATCGCCAGCTTCGAGCATGATTTTCGGTAAGGCCAAGCCGGCGGCGGTGTTCCTCGATCGCGACGGAACAATTATGGAAGACGCCGATTATTGCTCCGACCCGAAACAAGTGCGCGTGTTTCCCGGCGTGCCGGACGCGCTGCGCCGGCTGAAGCGCGCCGGTTACAAGATCATCGTCATTACCAACCAAAGTGGCATCGGCCGCGGCTTCTTAACGGTCGAGCAATATCGCGCCGTGGAAGCAGAAGTGTTGCACCAGCTCGGCGACGGATTGATCGATGCGACCTATTTCTGTCCCGACGTCCCGGACAAGCCCTCAAAATGCCGTAAACCGGCGCCTGGAATGGTGCTTCAAAGCGCCCGCGAACACGATGTCGATCTTTCCCGTTCGTTCCTCATCGGCGACAAAGAGATCGACGCCGAGTGCGCGCACAACGCTGGCATCCGTGCCATTAGGGTGCAGACAGGTTTTGATCGCGCGACGGAAGGCAGTTGTGCCGATTGGGTGGCCGAAGATTTGCCAGCGGCGGCGGAAATCATCCTGAACGGCGTCGAATGAACAAAGCCGCCGCGATTATCCCGGCTCGCTGGCGTTCCACGCGTTTTAAGGGCAAACCGTTGCATCTCATTGCCGGTAAACCGCTTCTTCGGCACGTTTGGGAACGCTGCCGGCGCGCGCGAGAGCTCGACGCGATCATCATCGCAACCGATAATATGCGCATCGCCAGAGCCGCGTTTGGCTGGGGCGCCGAAGTCGCACTCACCTCGTCGCGCCATCAAAGTGGCACCGATCGGGTGGCCGAGGTGGCGCGCAAATCGAGACAATTCGCGTTCATCGTCAACGTCCAAGGCGATGAGCCGCTGATTGATCCAAGGCTGATCGATCGCATCGTCAAGAAGCTGCGCTCCGATCGCGAGATCGACATCGTCACGGCGGCTCATTCGTTCCGGCGCGCGGCCGACGCTTCATCACCGCACCAGGTCAAAGTAGCTGTCGATCGCAGCGGCGTGGCTGTCGATTTCTTCCGCGCTCCGCCGGAAACAACGCGCCACGGCTTGAAAATCCTGCGCCACCAAGGCGTCTATGGTTTTCGCCGACGCGCTCTGCTCCGCTTCGTTTCATGGAAACCGACTCGACGCGAACTCGCCGAGTCGCTCGAGCAATTGCGCGCTCTGGAAAATGGAGTAAAGGTTCATGTGCTCCTCACAAAACACGGGTCGCCCGGTGTAGACACGCCGGCTGATGCAAAGGTGCTCGATCGGAAATTGCGGCGCGTCAACCGAGGCGAAGTCTCCCGATGAAATACATCTTCGTCACGGGCGGAGTGGTTAGTTCGTTAGGCAAAGGGTTGACCGCCGCTTCGCTCGGCACGCTCCTCGAGGCCCGAGGTCTGCGCGTTGTCCTGCAAAAGTTCGATCCCTACCTAAATGTCGATCCTGGAACGATGAACCCGTTTCAGCACGGCGAAGTTTATGTGCTGAACGACGGCGCTGAGACTGATCTCGATCTTGGTCATTACGAGCGCTTCACCGACTGCGTCCTTACGCGGGACAACAATCTCACCAGCGGCCAGATTTACGAGACCGTGATTTTAAAGGAGCGGCGCGGCGATTACCTCGGCAAGACCGTGCAGGTGATTCCGCACGTGACCGACGTGATCAAGGATCGCATCCGTCAAGTTTCCGATGAATCCAAGTATGACGTCGTCATCACCGAGATCG
>QHPZ01000049.1:14688-17046 GCA_003219225.1 Verrucomicrobiota bacterium
AAAGCGTGGCGAAACTGCGGGAGATCGGTTTGCAGCCGCAGGTGTTGATTTGCCGAACGGAAAAACCGCTCGACCGCGAGGTGCGGCGGAAATTGTCGATGTTCTGCAGCGTTTCCGAGAAAGCCGTCATCGAAGAGCGCGATGTCGAGCACACAATCTACGAAGTGCCGCTCATGCTCCACGCCGAAGCTCTCGACCAGTTGGTCTGCGATCTTCTGCAGTTGAAGACGCCCGAGCCGCAGCTCGACAGCTGGCGCAAATTTGTCGAGTGCGTCGTGAGTCCGTATAAGCGGGTGAAGATCGCAATCGTCGGCAAATACATTCATTTGCAGGACGCCTACAAAAGTATTTACGAATCCCTCACCCACGCGGTGGCCAGTCAGGATTGCGGCATCGATCTCAAACTCATCGATGCCGAATCGCTTCAGGACCGCGTCGAAACTCAGCTTAAGGACGTTTGCGGCATTTTGATACCGGGCGGATTCGGAGAACGCGGCGTTGAAGGAAAAATCAACGCCGCGCGATACGCGCGCGAGCACAATATTCCCTACCTCGGTCTTTGTCTCGGCATGCAGGCGGGCACGCCCGACCCGGTCATCTCATTGCTGGAGGAGCAGCGCGAAAAGATTCATACCAAAGGCGCGACCATGCGGCTCGGCACCTGGCCCACCCAGATCGTTCCCGGCACGCTCGCGGAAAAACTTTACGGCCAACGCGAAGTTATGGAACGCCACCGTCACCGCTACGAGTTCAATATGAATTATCGAGAAAAGATGGCGGCGAAAGGGTTCGTCATTTCAGGCACTTCGCCCGATGGCACACTCGCCGAGCTAATCGAACTGCGCGATCATCCATACTTCATCGGCTGCCAGTATCATCCCGAGTTCCAGAGCAAACCGAACAAACCGCATCCGCTCTTCAAAGGCTTCATCCAAGCCGCGCTCGCGTGCGAACCTAAACGTGCACCGCGCGCTCCAGGCGATCGAGAATCGCCGTCCCCAGTCCCTGCGCAGGAACTCGTTCTGCAACGATAAGATCGAGCTCAAGCGCGTCGAGCTCGCGCAAACAGCGAAACAAATTCGCCGCCGCTTCGCGGAGGTCGCGTCGCTTGCTCAAGGCTTGGGCGAAAATGTGCTCGCGTCGTCGATTAGTTGCAGTGGAGTCTTCGGTGCATAATGCGACCGGAATTGGCCCGGCGCGGAAATCTTGTCGCGTGTCGCGACGACCTCGATTTTGCCGAAAGCCGACAATTGTTCTGCCGTAATCGGTCCGCGCCGCAAGATGTCGATCTTGCCGCCGCGAATCGCGACGATCGTCGATTCAATTCCGTGCACAGCCGGCCCGCCGTCGACGACCAACGGAATGCGGCTGCCGAGCTCATCGAGAACATGCTGGGCCGTCGTGGGACTGATTCGTCCGAACCGGTTTGCGCTCGGGGCAGCGAGCGGTTTTTCAAACGCTTGCACGATTTCCGCGAACATCGGATGCGCGCTCACTCGAACCGCGACCGTGTTTAGACCAGCAGTCACGAGGTCGGGAACAATCTCGTGCTTCGGCAAAACCATCGTGAATGGTCCCGGCCAAAACTTGTTCGCCAGCTGCAAAACCAATTGTCGATCTTGCGCTGGAATGGTCGCGACTTTTTCCAGCCAGGTGATTTCCGGCAGGTGGACAATCAGCGGATCGAACCGCGGCCGGCCTTTCGCTTCGAAGATTTTGGCGACCGCGATCGGATTAAGCGCGTCGGCGGCGAGTCCGTAAACGGTTTCAGTTGGCAACGCGACGATTTCGCCCTCGCGCAGAAGTTTCAGCGCGCGCTCTGTCGCCGGGGTCGCTGACCCCGGCACTCGGCCGCGATCACCGATCGCGGCTACGACCTGCGCTTTCACTTCGGCAGCGTCGCCGCGAGCACGCTCTCCGATTGCTTTTTGCGAAACGCCTCAAGCTTTTTGCGAACGTTCTCGTCCGACAGCGCGATGATCGCAGCGGCGAGCAGCCCGGCGTTTTTCGCGCCGGGTTCGCCAATCGCGAGAGTGCCGACGGGGATACCGCCTGGCATTTGCGCAGTCGAGAGCAGTGAATCGAGCCCCTGAAGCTTTGATTGAATTGGTACGCCGAGCACCGGAAGGATGGTGTGCGCAGCGATCACACCGGCGAGGTGCGCTGCGCCACCGGCGCCGGCGATGATCACGCGAATACCACGATCGGCCGCTTCGCGCGCAAACTTGGTGGTCGCATCGGGCGTGCGATGCGCTGAAAGCACGCGCGCCTCGTTCCTCACGCCGAGCTCATCCAAAACTTCAGCTGCATGCCGCATCGTTTCCCAATCCGACTTGCTGCCCATGACAATGGCGACGA
>QHPZ01000050.1:0-2010 GCA_003219225.1 Verrucomicrobiota bacterium
ATCTTAGCTCGTGTACAGCAAAAATCCTCCTCCGCCTGCAGCGAGGGAAGATCTCGCAAACTGACCTGCCCGCTTATGGAGAGGGCGACGTGGTAACGTTGATGTTTGTGTTCGACTCGGTCTTGGTCTCAGTGGCCGGAGACGGATTAACGATGGTGGTGTTGGTTTCCTTTTTCTCCGTCTTTTCTCCTCCCGAAGGCGGATTGGTCACCGTCGTTTCCTTTTGTTCGCAGGCTGTGAGCAGCGCAGCGCCAGCCAAAATGCAGATGTACTTTTTCATATTCGTGAGCGCAAGGTTAATGCGGTTATGGAGTGGGTGAAGTCGCGGGCGACTCCGGCACCGCAGGCGCGGCGGTCGCTTCTGGTGCTGCGGTTGCGGCTGGACTTGCCGCCGGCGCAGCCGTTTCGGTTTTTTGTTCACAAGCGGCGAGCAAAGCGGCGCTTGCCAGGATGCAGATGTATTTCTTCATCATAAGTGTGGTTGAGAAACCCATATATGCAGTCAATCCTGAATCGCGGCAAGCGGCCTTTTCGGTTTTACTCGCTCAGAAGGGCGGCTGGTATTTCATCCCATGCGCCTCTGCGACCGCCGGGCAGGTGAGCCGGCCATCGCGTGTGTTAATGCCGCCTGTGAGCGCGGGATTTTTCTGGCAGGCTTTTTCCAAGCCGCAATCGGCCAATAATTGGATGTAGCCAAATGTCACGTTGGTGAGCGCCTGCGTGGCAGTGCGCGCATAGGCCGCGGGCATATTCGCAACACAGTAATGGGTGACGCCTTCCTCGACGTAGACAGGATCGAGATGCGTTGTGGGCCGCGAAGTTTCAGCGCAGCCGCCCTGGTCGATCGAAATGTCTACCAGCACACTGCCGCGTTTCATTTGGCGCAACATTGCGCGCGTAATCAGCTTGGGCGCCTTGGCTCCGGGCAACAAGACCGCGCCGATGAGCAGATCGCATTCCGGCATCAGCCCCAGCAAGTTTGCTTCACTCGAATAAAGCGTGTTGGTGTTCTTCATCGCCAAGTCGAGATAGCGAAGCCGTTCCAGATCGATATCGAGAATGGTGACATTCGCGCCGAGGCCGGTCGCCATTCGCGCGGCGTTGACTCCGGAGGTGCCGCCGCCAACGACCACCACTGATCCCGGTAACACACCCGGCACGCCGCCGAGCAAGACGCCGCTGCCGCCGTTGTATTTGGCCAGAAAGTTTGCGCCCATTACTACCGACATACGCCCGGCGATTTCGCTCATCGGCTCGAGCAACGGCAAACGATTGCTGACCTGAATGGTTTCGTAAGCAACGCCGGTCACACCCGACTGCAGCAACGCTTCGGTGAGTGGTTTGCTCGCGGCGAGGTGCAAATAGGTGAAAACGATTTGGCCTTTGCGCAGCAGCGGGAACTCCGATTTCAGCGGCTCTTTTACTTTCACGATCATGTCGGCGCGTGCGAAGACGTCCGCCGCAAGATCGACAATCTCCGCTCCGGCCCGCGCGTATTCCTCGTCGGCATAACCGGAACCGAGCCCGGCATTTTTCTCGACGAGCACGGAATGACCGCGCCGGACAAGCGGCGCCGCGGCCGAAGGCAGCAGCGCGACACGTTGTTCCTGTTCCTTAATTTCTTTCGGAACGCCGATGACCATCAGAGAAAGTGAAAAGTGACGAGTGGCGAGTGACAAGCCTGAAATGACGAGGACGACGCTGCTCGTCGCTCGTCACCTGTCAGTCGTCACTAATTCAACGAGGGATCATCGGGCGCTGCGGCGAGCATTTTGTACCACGGCCCGAGTCCGCGCATGATATCGAACCACAACCGCGGCAAGCGGTCGAAGCGGAGAATGGAACGACTCGGCCTTTGCACGAGCCAAGCTTTTTGCTTGAGCTCGGCTTCGAGCTGGCCCGCTTCCCAACCTGCGTAACCCACGAATGCACAGATCGGCGCTTGTTGCTTCTGACTCGGCTCACCCGTGTGGTCCACCCCCACACCCACACTATGATTGAGGCTCAGCC
>QHPZ01000050.1:2203-3768 GCA_003219225.1 Verrucomicrobiota bacterium
GGAAGTTTGGATCGAGCATGTTCGGATGGGCAACCAACAACGAACCCGCCAGACTTTGCGCACCGTCCCCATCCAAATCCCGCATACCAACTAGAATACCCTCACCCTCGGCGATGCAAGCGCCGCGGGCAAACTGGTAACGACGCCGCGCCGTCCGAAAGCCTTCCGGAGTCGGCGCAGCGCGCCGAGCCTGCCTCCTACCTCTGTAGAATTTTGTTGCCATCGTCGACAAGGTCGGGTAGTAGCAAGCCAGTTTTCCAAGAGTGTTCTGGGGGGAACAGCCGCCCTTCATGTCCATCGGACGTGGGGGGCGGTACTTTTTTAATGACGAAGCTCGAATGACGAAGGACTGTCGAACTGCTAAAGAACTGTCTGCGCCATTCGAGGTTCGGCATTGATTCGTCATTCGTTATTTGTCATTCGTCATTCCGGCCGTATCTCCTGTCCAGCCGCGTTAACACTCGTCGCTCTCATCGTCGCGATTTTGATCGGCTTTCTCCTTTATCGGGCAGAGACGTGGCCGATGCGCACCGCGCATCAAGGCGTGAGCGAGGCGGAGCGAGTCGCCGCCGATGTGAAAGACGCCTTTGTGAGCATCGCGCATCTGCAACCGCGCATCACCGTCAACGATCGTGTTTACCTCGAACAAACGACACCGACCAGCGAGTTCGCAGTGGTTTCCCGGCGCGTCGAAGTCGAGCACGAGTTTATCCACTCCTGGCTGGGAAGCTCGAAACGGGTGAAGCTCCATGGTACCTTTGCGGTTAAAGCCGGGTTCGATTTGCGCCAGGGGCTGGCTGTCGATGTGCGGCCGGGCGAAATCATCATTCAAGTTCCTCACGCGCAGCTGCTCGGCATTGAACAGGAGCATCTCGATGTGCTCGCGTTTGAAAACGGACTTTGGAACCGCATCTCGGCCGATGACGTCCAAAACGAATTGTCGATCCTGCCGCAGCTGGCCCGCGAAAAAGCGTTGGCCAGCAATTTGCCCGGCGAAGCCGAGCGCAGCTTGCAACAGCAACTCGAGCAACGGATTCGCACCGCGCAGCCGTTGCGCCTCATCTACACGACTGCGGCAAAAAGCGATTAGAAGCCATCGATGCGATTCCGGAAGCGGCCGTCAGTCGTCGTTCTGTTAGTGGCCGCCTTCCTTCTGTTCGTGTTTGGCGCCTTGTCGACGCCATTGCTGGTCTCGAGCGTACTGCGACTCTGGATCTGGTGGAAAGCGCGGCAGGAACATCTGTCAGTCACGATCGACAAGATCGAGGCGCCGCTCTTGCGGCCGGTGGTGATCCGTGGGTTGCGCTTGGAAACTGCGCAGGAGACCACACTGGCGAACGTGCCATTCGAAACATCTCGGTCGACGGGCTGCGAATGGAAATTCGCCGCCGCGATTCGACTCAACCGTCGCTGAGCGAAAGCGGCTGGCGCACTTTGCAAAAACTGCTACCCGGCAGCTTCGACTTTCAGCGGCTCAATGTTCGCATCGAAACCAGCCCGGCCGTCGTGCTGTTGCGCAACGCGTCACTTTCCGGAAACGAAATTGAGGCCGGTCGCTTCGCCAG
>QHPZ01000233.1 GCA_003219225.1 Verrucomicrobiota bacterium
GACGACGCGTTCATGTTTTATGCGATGGCGCAAAACAAAATCGACCTGCGCAGCTACCGGTTCGAACATCGGCTCGAGGATATTCAGACGCTCAACGAGCGCGCTTTGCGCGGTGAGCTGCACATTTCCGCAATCTCAATCCATGCCTACGCCCATGTCGCAGACAAATATGCGTTGCTCCCCTGCGGCGCGAGCATGGGCGACGGATACGGGCCGATTCTCATCGGCAAATTCCAGATTCCAAATTCCAAAATCCAAACGCTGCGCGATTGTGTGATTGCGGTACCCGGAAAGATGACGAGCGCGTTTCTCGCCTTGGAGCTTTATCTCGGTGCGTTCAAGCACATGGTTGTGCCGTTCGATCGAATTTTCGATGCGGTGAACAATCGCGAGGCCGATGCCGGTTTGATCATACACGAAGGGCAGCTCACCTACGCGCGTTCGGGTTTTGAGAAGATTGTCGATCTTGGTGAATGGTGGAAACAGGAGACAGGCTTGCCGCTGCCGCTTGGCGGAAATGTGGTGCGCAAAGACATCCCGCTCGACACCCAGCGCGAGCTGGCGGCGATCATGCGCGCAAGCATTGAGTACGGGCTCGCCCATCGCGCCGAAGCGGTGCAGCACGCGATGGCTTACGCCCGCGATCTAAACTCCGGTCTCACCGACAGGTTCATCGGCATGTACGTGAACGACTACACGCGCGAATACGGCGAACGTGGTCGCGCCGCAGTGCGCAAATTCCTCAGTGAAGCTCATCGCGCCGGCTTCATCGAGAAGCCCGTGGCGGTCGAATTCGTCGACTAATCGTGGTCGTGCGCCGCCGACAGAGCGGAGATCTACTTCTTCGGCTTTTGTGCCTTGTCCGCCTGCTTCATGACGAACGATTTAACGCGAGCGAATTCCTTTTGGAATCCATTGGCAAAATCATGCGTTCCGTACTCGAAGAGCACGATGAAGCTGAAGGTGAAAAAGAGAAACAATGCGAACCAGAACAGTCCGCGTAGTAAGGCCATGGAGCAGATGGTATCTTAGTCGGACTGTTCGGTCAACGGGTCAGATCGCCCCAAAGTTCGCGTTGAAGGCTGGACTTAACCTGCCATGCTTTTCCCGGCCATGCGCGTGCCATTGCTCGATTTGAACGAACAATATCATGCACTGGCCGGTGCGATTCGCGCCGAGCTGGACCAGGTTTTTGCGACGCAATATTTCATTCTCGGACCGAAACTCGGCGAGTTTGAAGAAGCGATTGCTGGTTTTCTTCGCAGCCCGCACGCAATCGGCGTTTCCTCCGGGACGGATGCGCTTCTGGCAACGTTCATGGCGCTGGAGATCGGGCCGGGCGACGCCGTCGTGACGAGTTCCTTTAGCTTTTTTGCGACGGCGGGCTGCATCGCGCGGGTTGGAGCGAAACCGATCTTCATCGACATAGATCCCGCGACTTACAATCTATCCTCGGCTGGGCTTCGGTCGTACATCGACAATCATTGCCGCAAATCAGAAGGCCGACTGCTCGCGCACACTGGCGAGATGATTCGAGCGATCATGCCGGTGCACCTTTTCGGTTTGTCGTGCGACATGGACGAGATCGGCGCTGTCGCGCGTGATCACGGGCTGCTCGTGATCGAAGACGCGGCCCAGGCGATCGGCGCGGAATATCCGAGCTCGGCCGGAGTGGCGAAGATCGGCACAATGGGCGACGCAGGATGTTTTAGTTTTTATCCATCGAAAAACCTCGGCGCCGCTGGCGACGCCGGCTTGGTCGTTTGTCGTAGCGAACAACTGGCGACACGGTTGCGAGCTTGTCGCAATCACGGGATGGGGCCGCGCTATCATCACAGCTTCATAGGTGGCAATTTCCGGCTGGATGAAATCCAGGCGGCAATCCTCAAGGCGAAGCTGCCGCATCTGGAGGGTTGGGCAACGGCGCGCCGCGCGGCGGCGGATTTTTATCGGGAAGAATTCACGCGGCGCGGATTAACAAAACAGATCACGCTGCCGGCCGAACCCTTTCGTCAGTCCGCTCTACCGAATCACCACGTCTATTATGTCTATGCGATCCGCGTCCCGCGACGCGACGCCTTACGCGAGCACCTTGCCCGGCGCGAGGTCGAGACGGCGGTTTATTATCCGTTAGGCTTGCATGAGCAAGAATGCTTTGCCTCGCTCCGCTGTAAAGATCGAGACTTGCCTGAGACGGAACGGGCGGCGCGCGAGATTCTGGCGTTGCCTATTTATCCAGAGATTTCGCGCGAAGCACAGGTTTATGTGGTAAGTTCGATCGCCGAGTTTTTCGCACGCTAAGGCAGGCCTCTGGCTTGCCTTTTTTATCGCAAGCTGGAAGCTTGCGCTACTTTTTCGGGTAGGTACCGAAGCGGCCAAACGGGGCAGACTGTAAATCTGCTGGCTTTACGCCTTCGCTGGTTCGAATCCAGCCCTGCCCACTTTGAGCTATTTCTCAGCGGCGCCGTCGCCGTGCGCCGCGCGTTTTCGCCCGCGACGATGTCGATCTTCGACGCGGCTTCGCGGCTGCGCGACGGCGAGCGGCACGTTTTGCGCCGCGAGCTGTTGATCGCTTCTTTGCTGGTTTCGCCCGAGCCGTTTTCTTTCGAGCTGACTTCGTGGGTTTGCGTGGACGCCGTTTCGCCGGTGCTTTGGTCAGGCGTTTGATGGCTCTTTGCACTGCGGGCGCAACTGGTTTGCCCGCAGCCGCTCTTTTGCCGGCGATGGCGCCAACGGCTCCTCCAATTGCCGCGCCCACGGGTCCGGCCACGCTGCCTATCAACGCGCCGGCTGCTGCGCCTGCCACCGGTTTGGAAATCGGCGGAATGTCTATGTTCTCTTGTTCCTGTGGTTCATCAGGCATAAAAATGCTGAGCTCCTTTTCTTTTGCTGAATGTTAACCAACCAATGTTCGAATAACGGCACGTCAGCAGCCGTGCGCTGCCTGATCTTTGCCGACTAAAAACAAAAAGCGGCTGATCTCCTGTCAGATCAAGCGCTTTTTGGAAGGAAAGCTTTCTGGCTTAACGGCCGCGTCGTTGGCCGCCTTCACGGCGACCTCCGCCATATCCACCGCCGCCACCGTAGCCGCCGCCGCCGTAACCGCGACCACCACCGCCGCCGGGTGGGCGAGACTCGCGCGGACGCGCTTCGTTCACGGTCAATGGCCGGCCTTCAATTGTCTTACCGTTAAACTGCGTGATCGCGTTCTGTGCTTCCTGGTCCGAGCTCATCGTGACAAAAGCGAATCCGCGCGATTTGCCGGTAAACTTGTCCTGCATCAGCATCACTTCCTGCACGGTGCCGGCTTGCGAGAAAAGTTCCTGCAGTTCGTTTTCCGTCGTGTTGAAGGAGAGATTTCCTACGTATAGTTTGGTTCCCATTGAGTCGAGTGTGGAAAACGCCGCTGTTCCCGCTTATCGGGTTTCAAATCGCCACTGAAAAACTCCAACTGACAATCCACCGAGCTGCTGTTTCCCGTGGGCTCCATTTGTATGATGCCGCATTGTAGAAAGCAACAACAATTGCGGGGCGAGCGGGGCTGAAATGTCGACATTTATCGCTTCAGACGGGAAAAGTCGCCCGGCCCGTGTTGCAGTCGTCGCTGCAGGGGTTGTCAGTCCACTCGGCCTTGGCTTGGCCGAGACTCTGGAGGCGTTGCGCTCCGCGCGGGACTGCATCAAACCGGTGACGCGTTTCTGCGTCGAACGATGCCGGTGCAAAACCGCCGGCCAGGTGGCGGATGAACATCTCGACGGCAGCAGAGCTGGCCGTCGCGATCAACGGCTGCATCGCGCCTCACAAATGATCATCGCCGCGCTCGGTGAAGCGCTGAAGCAAGATCGACAATTCAGACCTGAGCTGACGGTGATCGGCACGACGAGTGGCGGCATGAGCTACGGCGAGAGTTATTACCGCGCCTTGGATCGCGGCGGTGACTTGCGTCGCGCGCCGACCTGGATCGCAAATTATCCTCCGCAAAAGCCGATCATCGACGCGCAACAGCGCTTCGGCCTATCAGCGCCATGTCAGGTCATCGCCAATGCCTGTGCTTCCGGGACAAACGCGATCGGGCACGCCTTTGATTGTGTTCGCACCGGCCGTTATCAACGCGTCCTCACTGGTGGATATGACGCGCTGTCGGAGCTGGTGTTTGTCGGCTTCGATTCTCTGCAAGCTGCGACTCCGGAAAAATGTCGCCCGTTCGATCGAGACCGCTCCGGTATGGTGCTCGGTGAGGGGGCGGCAGTGCTGGCTCTTGAGAACCTGGAGGTGGCGCGCGCGCGGGGCGCCGCCATTTTCGGTGAGATTGTGGGCTACGGGATTTCGACCGACAATTTTCACATGACACAGCCCGATCCTTCGGGCGCGGGGGCACGGTTGGCGATGGAGCGGGCGTTGCGGAGCGCAGATATCGCGGCGGAGGCGGTTGATTACATAAACGCGCACGGGACGGCCACTACCTTCAACGACGCCGCCGAAGGGAAGGCGATCAGCCAATTATTCGACGACGTGCCGGTGAGCTCGACCAAGAGCATGATGGGCCACTCGTTAGGCGCAGCCGGCGCGGTGGAAGCAATCGTTTGCCTGCTTGCGCTGGAGCATCAATTCCTCCCGC
>QHPZ01000232.1 GCA_003219225.1 Verrucomicrobiota bacterium
CGGCAATGATCTCCGGGGTGCGGCGGCGAATCTCTTTGCGATGCACCGCGGCCAGCTTTTCGATTAAGTTGCTGCCGGCCGGAGTGAGCTCAACATGTCTGGCTCGGCGGTCGCGCGGGCTGGTGTGGCGGCGAACCAGTTTCCTCGCGACCAGTCGATCAACGATGTTAACGGTCGAATGGTGCTTGACCTGCAAGCGCTCGCTCAAGTCCGCGATGGTGAGGCCGTCGCTCGAGGTAAACGCCTTGATCGCGAGCAGCGCTTCGTACTGCTCGGAGTTCAAATTGGCGGTGCTCTTCAGCAATTCCCTGCTGAAGCGCAGGAACTTGCGCACGAGATGGCGAAAGCTGGCCATGGAATCGTAATCGTCAGGGCTAAGTTTTGGCATGGCAGTAGCGATGACCTTTTGGAGGAGAGAAAACAAGTATCGACGGTCGATATATTGGCACGACGGGTGCTGATTATTGCCGGTTAATATGAACGTTTCCCTGTCAAAGTCGCGCCAAGCTTTCACGCTTGTTGAAATCATGATCGTCGTCGCCATTATCGCGCTTCTGGCGGCGATCGCTGTTCCCGGGTTCCTGCGCGCACGTAAGCGCTCCCAAGCCAGCCGCATCCTCAATCAAGAAGGGTTCGGTGCTTTACAACACCGGGCTAGACATCCTCGGCAACGCTTACGGCCCCCAGACGGTCGATACGTTGCCAGCAGTTCCTCCGGCCAGTTATACTGCTTTGTCCGATGTAGCTGGGGCCGGCTTTTGGTCGCCGTACGGGCCGTAAGTAACACGGGCCCGGCCGACGCGACGACCACAGAGCTGCCGGGGAAACTTTCCTCGACAGATAGGTCGCTTCAAACTGAAGGACACCGCGCGATCTGAGCGCCATCGGCTCCGTCGGCAGCTTTAACGCTTTTTGCGGTGTCCGACCATCTCGCCTTTGATCGTGCGACGATCGACCCGGGTGAGGTTCTTTGTGATTGTCGATCTTAGCAGCGGCGTGTGCGGGATTTCACAAAGATGTTCGGCGATGAACCAGACCGGGCCGTCGGTCGTCATCCAGTCGAGCCGGTCGAAACGCGCAAGGTTCACCGGGCGCGAGTAACGGCGCAGGGTGCGTTCGCCGCGCAAATTGAAGTAGACGTTGAAATAAGTCATGGCCAGCTCGCGCAAGGTGCGATGGACCGGCTCGCGGTAACGGCAGCCGGTGAAATTCGATTTCGCGACCGCGCCCCAGTGGCCGTGCACCTTGAAAAGTGCAACCACGTGATCGGTGTCCTGTTCGGCTTCCAAATCGAAGATGAGCGGCGGAAAGCCGAGGACGCGCAGCGCGGCTGCGGCAAAGATCGCGCCTTCCAGGCAGGAGGCGGTGCGTTCCTGCAGAACTTTCTGCGGTGAGCGCGCGGTGTAGCTTAGGTTGTAGGGCAGCTCGTCCAGAAACCGCTGCACGCCGGCGGGCGTTTTAAGTGCGCGTAACTTGCGCAGTTCGGCGCGCGAAAATCCAAAACCCGGCGCGGACCTGGTCGGTTGTTTGACTTTCGATCTCCTTTTCACTACAGGCATAAACCTATGCCGAAATATGCGATTGAACGCGAAATTCCGAACGTGTGGGTGCAGATTTACGAGACGGACGACAAAATCGCCAATCGCATTTCCGCCGTAACAACGCTTGTCGATTCAATAACCGCGGAAGCGTG
>QHPZ01000234.1:0-372 GCA_003219225.1 Verrucomicrobiota bacterium
ATCCGCGCAATCAGAGTATCGGCAATCGTCGCCGGAGTTTCTGCAATGGCGATTCCCGCCGTTTTGAGCGCGGCAATCTTTCCAGCAGCGGTACCTTTGCCGCCCGACACAATCGCGCCCGCGTGACCCATGCGGCGCCCGGGCGGAGCGGTCAGGCCGGCGATGAATGCCGCCACCGGCTTCTTGCAATTATTTTTAATCCAGGCGGCGGCTTCTTCCTCGGCTGATCCGCCAATCTCGCCGATCAAGATCATTGCCTGTGTGTCGCTGTCTTCATTGAAAAGTTTGATGCAGTCGAGGTGGGAGAGGCCACCGATCGGATCGCCGCCGATGCCGATGCAAGTGGATTGGCCGTAACCGCGCGAAGTGAGC
>QHPZ01000234.1:388-2360 GCA_003219225.1 Verrucomicrobiota bacterium
CTTGCACGCGCCCGGTGTGATGATCCCGGGACAATTCGGTCCGATCAGTCGGGTGCGCTTGCCGTGCATCTGCGCTTTGACCCGCATCATGTCCATGACCGGAATCCCTTCGGTAATGCAGACGACAAGATCGACATCGGCATCTACGGCTTCGAGAATCGAATCGGCCGCGGCCGCGGCCGGCACAAAGATCATCGAGACGTTGCAATTCGTTTTCTGTTTCGCCTCCCAAACCGTGTCGAACACCGGCACCTTCTCGTCGAACATCTGGCCGCCTTTCCCCGGCGTCACTCCGGCGACCACATTCGTTCCGTACTCGATGCACTGACGCGCGTGAAATGCGCCCGCGCTGCCGGTGATGCCCTGGACGAGCAATCGGGTACTCTTATCGACGAGGACAGACATAAAAGAATTAGGAAAGCAGGAACGCAGGAAAATTTCTGATCTGAACTCTTCCTCCTGTTTTCCTGCTTTCCTGATTCATTTCTTTCTTTTGTGAATGAGAAGCTTGTTTCCGTCCGGGTCGCGGAACTGCGCCATCCAACAGATTGGCGTTTCCATCGGTCCCATGTCGAACGCGATCCCTCGCTCCTTCAGTTTCGCGACGGCGGCCTCGAAATCGGCGACCTCAAACGCGACGGTTGTTCCCTCGTTCGATGGTTTCCAGGCCGGGTGACAACCCACACCGATGGTCACCGTGCCGAGGTCGTACTCGACCCACGCGCCATCCATCGCCGTAGTTGTCGGTTTTAGCTCAAGCGTTTCCTGATAAAATTTTCGCGCGCGCTCCTTGTCCGAAACGGCGATGGCGACGAATGCGACTTCCTTGATTAGAGACATGGTTTCTTCTCGTCCTCCGGTTTGAGTTTGTGAATGATAATTTTATTGCCGTCCGGATCCTGAATCACGGCCATGTGGCAGCACGGACTCTCAAATGGCTCGGCGTCAAACGGCACATGTCGATCTTTCAAGCGTGCGATTGCTTCGTCAAAATTTTCCATCTCGAGCGCGACGCTCGTTCCCTCGGCCGACGGTCTCCATTGATCCGGAAAATTCGCGAGCGCCAGCGTTTGGTTACCGATCGTGTATTCGACCCAATGGCCTTTGCCCATCTCCTCGGTCAGTTTCAAGCCGAGCACGCCTTCATAAAACTCACGTGCGCGTTTGATGTCGGTCACCGGGATTCCAATGAAGGCGATGTTCTTGATCTTCATTTACCTTTCGCCGCGGTCACTGCTTTTTGAGCTGCATCGGCGAGATCGTCGGCTGCGATGAGGGAAACGCCGCTTTGTTTGAGAATCTGTTTTCCTTTTTCGACATTCGTTCCTTCAAGCCGCACAACCAGCGGGACGCCGAGCTTCACGGTCTTGGCGGCGTTGATAATGCCTTTGGCGATCACGTCCACTTTCATGATACCGCCGAAAATATTCACGAGGATCGCCTTCACATTTTGGTCGGCGATCAAAATTTTGAACGCTTCGGTTACCTGTTCCTCGTCCGCGCCGCCGCCCACATCGAGAAAGTTCGCCGGGTTGCCACCGTAAAATTTGATGATGTCCATCGTGGCCATGGCGAGGCCGGCGCCGTTCACGAGACAGGCGATGTTGCCGTCGAGTCCGATGTAGTTGAGCCCATGCCGTGAAGCTTCCACTTCGCGCGGGTCCTCCTCAGCCACATCGCGCATCGCCAAGATTTCCGGGTGCCGATAGAGCGCGTTGTCATCGAAATTAAATTTCGCATCGAGGGCGAGGACTTCGCCCTTTTTCGTGACGACCAGCGGATTGACTTCGACCATCGAGCAATCGAGCCCGACAAACGTGCGGTAGAGTCCGTCAAACAAGCACGTCGCGGCTTTGGTCTGCGATTGTTCGAACCGGAGTTGCTTGGCCAGCTTGCGCGTTTGGAACGGCTGCAACCCGGCAAGCGGCGCGATCGGTTCACGAATAATTTTCTCCGGCGATTTCGCCGCGAC
>QHPZ01000235.1 GCA_003219225.1 Verrucomicrobiota bacterium
TTTCTGCCGCGGATCGCGCTCGGATTCGATCTCGAGCTCTCGAATCTCCTTCAGCGCGCATTGACTGCACAGGGCATCACCTTTCACCTCGAAACCAAAGTGAGTGCGGTCAACATCGACAACGGACGCGTCACCGCGACAGCGACAAAAGGAGAAGAAGAATTGAAGTTCGACGCCGACAAGGTGCTTGTCTCCGTCGGACGCCGCCCATTCTCAGAAGGACTCGGCGCGGAGAAAGTGGGTGTGGAATTTGACGAGAAGAAGCGGATCAAGGTCGACAAACACTTCAAAACCAATGTCGACGGCATCTATGCGATCGGCGACGTGATCGCCGGTCCCATGCTCGCGCATAAAGCCGAAGATGAAGGGATTGCGTGCGTCGAGCACATCGCCGGCAAGGATGGCCACATCAATTACGACGCGATCGCAGGCATCATTTACACGAACCCGGAGCTTGCCGGAGTGGGTTTGACCGAGGACGAGGCAAAAGAAAAGGGAATCGGCTATCGCATTGGCAGATTTCCGTTTCGCGCCAACGGCCGCGCGCTCGCCAATGAGGATCTGGATGGAATGGTCAAATTCGTGGCCGACGCAAAAACGGACCGCATTCTCGGCGCGCACATCTTGCAGCATGCCGCTTCGGAATTGATCGCCGAAGCGGTGTCGGTGATCGAATTCGGCGGCAGTTCGGAAGATCTCGCCCGCACCTGTCATTCGCACCCGACCTTGAGCGAAGCCGTCAAAGAAGCGGCGATGAACGTTGAAAAACGCGCGTTGCACATCATCAATCGCTAACCAATGCATCTCATCGTCACTTATTATCTCGATGTTATCTCCTCATGGTGCTTTTGGTCCGAGCCGGCCTGGGCCGAGCTGAAGAAGCGCCACGCGGACCGGGTGCAATTTCAATGGAAGATTGCGCTGCTCGACAAAACCGGTCTGCCGCTCTCGCGGGCGCAGGAGGAATGGTTTTACCGGCGCAGCGGCACGATCATGCGTTCGCCATTCATGCTCAGTAGCGCCTGGTACGACGAGCCGATCCGCGCCGAGTATCTCGCGCCCAATTGCGTCGCCGAAGCGGCGAAAGACTTCGGACTCACTGATGATCGCGTCCGTCTCGCGCTCGCCTATGCCGGTCTGCGCGCGGGTAAGTGGTTTAGCGAATGCGACGATGCCGCGGAAGGTGGAGCACGCGCCGCGAATCTCAACGCGACCGATTTGCTCGAGCGGGCGCGCTCGCCCGAGATCGAAAATCGCGTCCGGGCCGACACGGCCGCTTTTCACGCGCTGCAGGTCACGCAGCGGCCCACCTTTGTGCTCGACAGCGAAATCGGCGACCGCGCTGTGTTTTCCGGGTTCGCGCGAATTGCGCCGCTGGCGACCGCGCTCGAATCGATGGTGGATGATGCAGACGCTTACATCTCGTTCGCCGCGCATTTCGGCCAGCCGCCAGGGAGTTGAAACTGGCGCGCGCTCTGCTTTGAATCACTTGCAAGATCAACAATCAGATTCATCTTGTCAGCCTCCAAATGTTGCTTACAACTTCCCCTCGGCTCGCGAAATGGCGAGTCCTGTCATCGCGGTCGTCGCAGCCGCGATGAGGCCGAGTGCATCAGCAGTTCGTGAAAACGAAACGTTGAAAATTGCGACCAAGGAAATAACGGCCCAACGGCGCACTCCCGTTTGACCGCTCAGGAGACCGACTCAATCTGCAACACCAATTTCGTGTAAACGGCCGAATTCGCGCGCGCGAAGTGCGCGTCATCCTCGGAGCCAGTGGTCAGCAGCTTGGCGTCATGAAATTGTCCGACGCCCTGCGCGAAGCACAAAATCGCGGACTCGATCTGGTCGAAGTCGCGCCGACGGCAAATCCCCCGGTTTGCAAGATCGTCGCGCTCGGGAAATTTCGCTACGACATCTCTAAACAGGAGAAGGACAAGCGCGCCTCCGGCACCAGGCTCAAGGAACTCAAATTTCGGGTCAACATCGACGACCACGATTACCTGACGAAAATTCGCCACGGGGAAGACTTTCTCGAGCGCGGCAACAAGGTGCGTGTGCAACTGCAATTTCGCGGCCGCGAGATGGCGCACCAGGAATTTGGGATGCAACTGATGGAAAAAGTGCGCAACGATCTCTCCGGCATGTCGCAGGTGGAAATGGAGCCGAAGATCACCGGACGCAACATCACCATGACGCTGTCGCCGTTGCCGGCGAGCCGCCGCAAGCGAAAGTTTCCGCCGCCACCGAAAGAATCGGAACCGGTCGAATCACAGAACGGCAGCAACGTCGCCGCCTGATAAGCCGTCGCCGACCTACGGTTCCGAAATCTGCGGTTCGCTCGCCGTGCTCTCCTGTGATGGTGGAGCGGGGGCCGGCTCGGCACGCGGGCCGAGCTCATCCACGCGCCTGATCCGCAGGGCGCGGCCGCTCGATTCGTCAATGTCGATCAAAGCGCCCCGCAGGCGCACTTCGCCGGACGCGACCGGAAAGGAAGCCGGCAAGTTGGAGATGAAACGCTGCAGGATCGGTTCGATGGCGCGGCCGAGAATAGAATGCACCGGGCCGCACATTCCCGCGTCGCAGAGGAACGCCGTGCCACCCGGGAAAATTTGCTCGTCTGCGGTCAGAACGTGCGTGTGCGTTCCGATCACGGCCGAAACTCTTCCGTCCAGAAACCGGCCGATTGCAATTTTTTCGCTCGTCGTCTCGCCGTGGACGTCCACCACGATGTTCCGCGTCTCGCCACGCATTTTCCCGATCACCTGATCGAGCGCGTGAAACGGATTCTCCAAAATCGGCTGCATGAACGTGCGCGCCTGCACGTTGACGACGCCGACTTTCCCCTTCTCCGTGTCCAAAATAATCGAGCCGTGGCCGGGCGCGCCGGACGGATAATTGACCGGGCGCAAGAGGCGCGGCTCCAGGTCGAGAAATGCCATCACATCTTTTTGGTCCCAGATGTGGTCGCCAGTCGTGACCACCGACACACCGGCCCGGAGAAGGTCGATTGTTATTTTTCCGGTGATGCCGCGACCGCCGGCGGCATTTTCACCGTTTACAATTGTGAAATCGATTCCGTCGCGTGCCTTCAGTTCCGGCAGTTTCGCGATCACCGCACTGCGGCCCGACTCGCCCACGATGTCGCCGAGGAAAAGAACGCGGAGCATTGGACAAGCTTTAGTGAACCGGCTGCAAAGGTCGATGTTTGATTTGCAAAAAGCCGCAGCGGAATGACGAATGACGAATGACGAAGTCCGAAGGAATGACGAATGACGAAGCTCGAAGCCTGACCCTTCGTCATTCGGGCTTCGTCATTTCTTCGGCATTCGTCCTTCGTGCTTCGTCATTTCTTTTCTGGATCTTTCCCCTCGCGCTCTATGCAGCCGACCACCTCACCGTTCTCGCCAGTAAGCCGAGGTGGAGCGTCCTCGAAAACTATCAGGAGACAATCACCCACGACGAGTTCACGCACCTCATCCGGGATATCTACTGCACGCACGGGTTGGGCGACGACCTGCTCAAGATCGACAATGATTCGGCGCAAATTCTCAAGAACCGCGACGCGCAAACTTTCTTCACGTTGCGCTTTGCCAATGACGAAGCCTCGCGGCGAGAGGTCCCGCGGCTCTGGCGACCGGCCAAGTCGCTGCCGCCGGCCAGGCCGGAAAAACCGCTGGCCGGCTTGCGCATTGCGCTCGTCCCGGGTCATCTCGGCGGCAGATGGGCGAAAATGGAAGAACGCTGGTTCCAAGTCGGTGACGCGCCGGCTGTGCAAGAGGGCGATCTCGCCCTGCGCACCACACGCATCCTTGCGCCGCAGTTGCGAAAACTCGGTGCGAAAGTTTTTTTCGTGCGCAAGAGCGCCGAGCCGATCACGTCGAAACGTCCGGACGACTTCAGAGAACTTGCGCGAAAGATTCTGATTAAAAACGGCGTCCCGCAGCCACGCGCCGACGTCCTTGACCCCAACGACCCCGCAAAAGAGCAGACCGTTCGCTGGCAAAGCGAGATTTTGTTTTATCGGTATAGCGAGATTCGGCGGCGCGCCGTCCTCGTAAACACGAAATTGCACCCCGATCTGGTTCTTTGTTTGCATTTCAATGCCGAAGGCTGGGGCGACCCGAGCAATCCCACCTTGATCGAGACCAACCATCTTCATCTGCTCATAAACGGCTCCTATTTGAAAGACGAACTGGAGTTCGACGACGAACGTTTTGAAATGGTTCGCCGGCTGCTGAGCCGCGTTTGCGATGAGGA
>QHPZ01000236.1 GCA_003219225.1 Verrucomicrobiota bacterium
ACGAGAATCTGTGGCTGCTGAAGAACTACGGGGGTGACATCGATGTCGACGAAATCTACCGCCGCTATTTCATCCCACCGGAAGCGGAAACGCGATATTCCGACCTGAGTGAATTCGATCTCGTCTACCGTTGTCTCGGCATCCTTTTGGAGACGATCGCCATGCATCGCAAAACTCGCCCTGGGCAAAAGGCCGAGCGGCGCTCGGTCGAACCTGGTGACGCTCCGCACCCTGGCGAGTGAGCTACGCGGAAGATCTTACGAGTTAACGCAGTTGCTCTGGATTTTTCGCCTAAATTTTGCTAGCCGTTGAACCGATTCCAGAAAGACCATGACTGAATTGCAACCCGCCAATCCAAACACCGCCAAACACCGCATCGTGATCCATGCCGGTTTTGGCAAATGTGGCAGCAGCAGCATTCACCGCGCGCTTTACCAGAACATCGCGCGACTCCGAGAAAATCGGATTCACCTCTTCGACAAGAACCTCGAAATCGCTGGGCTGGCCGACGTCTTTCTGAAGGCGAGCAAGAAACGAGGTGATCAGCTCACGGAGAGACTGGCCGGCGGAATCGAATCTGTGGCCGGCCAGAACGGCCCGGCCATGGCGGTGCTTAGCTCCGTTACCTTGTCCAGCAAGGGAATGCCGCAACTCTTCGCCGGCCTTGACCAGCGATGTGATGTGTCGGTGGTCTTTTATGCGCGGCCGCAGTGGCAGTGGATCCCCTCCGCCTGGCAGCAATGGGTTCTCAAGCGAGGCAGATCGCTGGATGAGTTCGTTTCGCAATGTCTCCAGATTGGCCGACCCGCGTTCCGCATCCACGTCGAAGAATGGCAAAGAGCGATGCCCGCGGCCAAGTTCCGTGTCCGTTTTCTCATTTCCGAATTACTCAAAGGCCGCGATCCCGCGCGGGACTTTTTCCATCTGCTCGGATTGCCGGAAGACACCTATCGTTTCGAAGAGGAAGCCCGGAATACCAGCCTCGATTTCGCGCTTCTTCATGTGCTCTCGAAAAATCCTCACCTCTTCACTGGCATTCACGACAACCGCGTCAGGCAGGGTTTGCGTCAGGCGCTGGCGAAACGATTTCAGACGGCGAACATTCGCATGCTCTCGAGCGAGCAAGAGGCGAAGATCGAGGAATTCTTTCGCGAGGAAAATCTCTGGCTCTTGAAGCATTACGGCGAGGAGATCGATGTCGACGAAATCTATCGCCGCCATTTCCTCGCGCCCAAAGCGGGTGTGCGATACTCCGATGTTACCGAGATGGATGTGATTTACCGTTGCCTTGGAATCATGTTGGAGGCCGTCGCCGTGCGCCGCCAGGAGCGTCCGGCGCAAAAACGAGGGCCACGCGCGCAATCAAAACCGCAAAACGAAGCGCCTGCGGAATAATGATGTGTCGCCGGCGAGACTCACTCGCCCGAGCCGAAGCCCGGCCGAGCCTTGCGAACGCAAGTGCCGCGTCTAGGTTGAAAGACAATGCATCAACACACCGAATTTAAACTCACGCGCGACTGCGAAGTGACGCTGATTCCGAGCGGCCAGAAGTTTACCGTCCCGGCCGGGACACCAGGCGTTGTCACGCAAACGCTCGGCGGCAATTACACCATTGCCACTTCTTACGGCCTCTCACAGGTCGCAGATAGAAACCTCGATGCCCTCGGGCTGGAACAGCCCGCCGCAAAGGCCGAAGGAAAAAACGCTGCGAAAACAAACGGAGAAGTCTCCGAGGAAGACGTCTGGAACCAGCTGCGCCAATGCTACGATCCGGAGATCCCGGTGAACATTGTCGATCTTGGTTTGGTCTACGATTGTCGGCTCATCAAAAAAGACGACGGCGGCACGCGCGTCGAAGTGAAAATGACGTTGACGGCGCCCGGCTGCGGAATGGGCCCGGCCATCGCGCACGACGCGCAGGCGAAAATTCTCTCGATCGACGGCATCGATGACGCCGACGTGCAGCTCGTCTGGGACCCGCCCTGGAACCAGAACATGATCAGCGAAGCCGGGCGCATGAAGCTCGGCATGATCTGATTGATTGCGGATCGCTCATTGCGCAAAATTTTCTTAGTGGTGCATTGACAGTCACTCGGTGCGCTGCTTTGATGACGCACCGCGCTCGCTGAAAAAATTTTCGCGAGCGCAAATTGTTGCAAGATCGACATGCCCTCCACGGAAATTATTTTAACCGAAAATATTCCCGGACTCGGCGCCGAGGCTGACGTGGTGAAAGTGCGCCGCGGCTACGCGCGCAATTATCTGCTGCCGCGCGGCAAAGCTTACGAACTGACGCCTGCCAGTTTGCGTCAGCTGGACAATTTGAAAAAGAAACGGGCCGAGCGCGAGGCACGCGAGCTCAACGAAGCCGAAGAGTTGAGCCGCCGAATTGGCAAAATAAGCGCGACGTTTACGCTCGCGACCGGAGAAACCGGCAAAGCCTTTGGTTCGATCACTGCCCAGGACATCGTCAATCGATTGAAAACTGATCTGGGCTTGGAAATCGATCGCCACAAAATCGTGCTCGACCGGCCGATCAAGGACACCGGCGAAC
>QHPZ01000006.1 GCA_003219225.1 Verrucomicrobiota bacterium
GCAATCTCACCAGCGAAGAAGCGGCCGTGCTGCGCAACACGCTTTCCAATTTGCAGATGGTCTATGTCGAGGTCGCGCAGCACGGCGCGCCGGCTTCCGCGCCAACGCCCGAGCAACCTGCACCTGCAGAGGAAAGATCGACAACTACACCGGAGTCAACCGCCCCGCCTTCTTCAACGGAATCCGAATCGAAGAAGAAGTTCACCAAGAGCTACGGGCCATAATGGTAGGGCGCGACCGCCGGGCGCGCCGATCGCGATTGCATTCCGTGCACCCCCGCGCAAAAAACATTAGCCCAAACGGCAAGCTCACTGAGCTGAACGCCGAAGCCGCGGAAGAAGCCGGATTGCGTTACGTGAGCGACGAGCAGGCCGGCTACACGCGCAAAAAAAACGGCGACGACTTCGAGTATTTCGATCAGGAAGGAAAGCCGATCCGCGATGAGCAACGAATCTTGCGCATCAAACGATTGGCCATTCCTCCCGCGTGGACAGAGGTCTGGGTTTGTCCATCGCCCAATGGTCACCTCCAGGCAACCGGGCGCGACGCGCGGCGGCGGAAACAATACCTCTACCACGAGCGCTGGCGCGAAATCCGCGATGAAACCAAATACGATCGCATGCTTACTTTTGCCGGGAACCTGCCGAAAATTCGCAAGCGCGTGCGCAACGATTTGAAATTGCGCGGCCTTCCGCGAGAGAAAGTTTTAGCTACGATCGTGCGGTTGCTCGAGCGCACATTTATCCGGGTGGGCAACCCGGAATACGCGCGGGCCAACAAGTCATTCGGCCTAACGACCATGCAAGATCGACATGTCGACGTGAAAGGCTCGAACCTGCGCTTTCGCTTCCGCGGCAAAAGCGGCCGGGTTCACGACGTCGATTTGAACGATCGGCGGATTGCGAAGACGATTGCGAAGCTGCAGGACCTGCCGGGCCAGGAGCTGTTTCAATACGTCGACGACGATGAAGAGATCCGGGATGTTACTTCCCAGGACGTAAACGCGTACCTGCGCGAGGTCACCGGCGACGATTTCACGGCCAAAGATTTTCGTACGTGGGCCGGGACAGTCCTGGCCGGCATTGCGCTGAACGCAGTCGGCGGTTTCACCACGAAAAAACAGGCGAAGAAGAATGTGCGCGATGCGATTAGTGCGGTCGCGGAAGTTCTTGGCAACACCGTCGCGATTTGCCGGAAATGCTACGTTCACCCCGCGATCGTCGAGGCTTATCTGAAAGGCAAATCGATTGCGGGGTTGAATGGCGCAAAACCAGATGTCGATCTTCGCACCGGCGAGCGCGCGGTATTGAAATTTTTGCGGAAACAACTTGGCCGGTAGGATCGGCGCGCTGCGCCGACCGCGGACGCCGCAGCGCGGCATCCCTACCGGCTGCTCGTTCGCGCGGGGCTTGGGCTCGGTTTTGCTTTGGTGCTTTTGCGCACCGTAATCGTGCCTTCGCCCGCTGCTGCCGTTGCTGGTTTCTCCGGCGGTTTCTTCGTGCTTGGCCAGATCAACCGCCACGGCTGTGTTTTCACTGTCTCGCTAAACTCGGCAATATTTTGCCCGACCGGCGCCAGATCGCGCATCGTCGATTTCAGTTTCTCGGAAGAGTCGCGGAAATTTTGCAGCGTCACTTTGATGTTGTCGTTCTCAGTCAGGCTGTTGGTAATTGTTTCCAGGTTATTGAGCGATTCAGTCAGCGGTCCCTCCGGCGCGGTTAGATCGACAAGGTGGCCGCCGAATTCCTTGAATTTGCCGAGCGCCTGGTTGAGCTCGGAGTTTTGGTCGGTGATCTTGTTCAGGTTTTGTGCGGTGAGCTCGAGCTCCTTCATCGTGTTAGTCGCCTCGGCCGCGACCGGTTTGATTACCTCGAGCATCTTGGCGGCGGCCGTGCCCAGATCAGGCGTGCGTTCGCCGGCGAACATGTCGCTGTCGCGTGCGCGGCCGGAGCTGTCGGTGCCCTGGGTGAAATCAATGGCCATATCGCCCAGCAAACCAAGCTGGAGCAAATGCACGCGCGCATCGCGGTAAACGCGCGCGTTTTTGTCGACCTGAACGTCCACACGCACTTCAAAGCGCGGCTTGTTCGTCGCCGGCAGAGGCGTGGCGTTCGGTTCCGGGGGATGAATCGCGTCGGCCGCGGCCGAGGCTCGCCGGTCTTCTTCGGGTGTGACCGGTGAATACAATTTTTGCACCGTGCCGATCTTTCGCCCTGCCAACAGCACCGGAGCGCCCTGCTTAAGTCCAGCCGCGTTATCGAAATAAATCTTGTAGGTGATCAGCGGCCGGAACAATCCGGGCGCGCCGAGTAAAACCAGCACAAAGGCCACCACCGCGATCGTTCCGACCACGAGCAGGCCGGTCATAATTTCATTTTGTCGTAATTGCATCTCGGCTGCCTTCCAGAATCGGGCCTTCAGTGCTTCCGCTCAAGAACTGAGCAACGACCGGATTTTCGGATTGCTTGAACTGTTCGGGTTCCGCTTCTTCAATGATTTTGCCCTGGTACAACATAGCCATGCGCGTGGCGATGCGAAAGGCGCTGTCCATCTCATGAGTCACAGTGATCGATGTCACCTTCGATTTTTCGGTCAGGCTGATGATCAATTCGTCAATCACGGAACCGATCACCGGGTCGAGACCGGCTGACGGTTCGTCGAAGAGGATCAACTCCGGCTCGAGCACGAGTGCGCGCGCCAGGCTCACCCGTTTGCGCATGCCGCCGCTGAGTTCGGACGGGAGCAGCTCCTTGGCGTGTTTCATCCCGACAAGGTCCAGTTTTTCATCGACAATCTGGTCGATTTCCTCGCGCGATTTGTCGGTCAGTTCTTCCAGCGGAAGGGCGACGTTATCGCGGACATTGCGCGAGCTGAGCAGCGCCGAATACTGGTAAACCATTCCCATGCTTCGGCGCACCTGTTGCAACTTGCGCCGTTGCAGCCGGGTGATTTCAAATTGTTTGAAAAAAATCGAACCGGAAGCCGGCCGCAGTGTGCCGAGGATGAGCCGTAAGATCGTGCTCTTGCCGCTGCCGGTTTGACCCATCACCACAAGACGCTCCTGCGGCTCCACTTTGAGTGAGACGCCGTCGAGCACTTTTTTATCTTCGAACTGCATGTGCACGTCGCGCAGCTCGACCATGTGCGCCGGCGTGGTCACGTCGGGAAGAAGGTGGTGTAAACGATGTTGTAAAGGGTGTCGAACCCGATCACGGCGGTGATGGCGGTCACGACACTGGACGTTGTCGATGTTCCGACCCCGGCCGCGCCGCCTTTCACCGTCAGGCCCCGGTAACAGGCAATCGCGCCGATGAGCAAACCGAACATAAAGCTCTTCAGGATGCCGGTGATAATGTCGCGGATGAGCAACGCGTCTTTCACGAGATCGAGAAAATAAACGAAGGCGATGCTGAAATAGGCTTTAGAAATCAAACTGCTCGCGAAAATCGCGGCAATGTTCGAAACAGTCGATAAACAGGGCATCAGAAGAAAAAGTACGAGCATGCGCGGCGCGACCAGAAAACGCAGCGGCCCGATTCCCATTGCCTCGATCGCTTCCACTTCTTCGGACACCTGCATGGTGCCGAGCTCAGCGGCAAACGCGGCGCCGATGCGCGCCGCCATCATGATCCCGGTGAGCAGCGGACCAAGCTCACGCGTGAAACCGATTGCGACCAACCCCGGAACGAGCCGTTCGGTGCCGAAGCGTTGCAACTGGTAACCGGTCAGCAGCGCCATCGTCAGGCCGAGAAAAAATGAAACCAGCCCGACCAACGGCACCGAATCGACTCCCGCCCGCTGGCCGTGCCGGAAAAAACTCACCGCCCGAAACGGCACCCGACCGTGCTGAACCCGCTCGATCGTTTCCTGAAACGTGTGCGCGATAAACCAGAACAGACTGCCCACTTCGCGCAAAAATCCGCGCGCGATTTCCCCAATCCCCTGCACCACCGCCACCGGATTCGCCGTCAGCGTCTCCTCGCCTGTGCGTTCGCTTGTCTCCGCCATCTCGACCGGGAAGTTGCCTCAGTTCGAGAGTTTTTCGAAAACTTTCGACAGGTTCGCCGCGGACTGTTTAGACTCGCCGCCGTGAAACGAGGAACGCCGGCTGTCGCTTTTCTACTGGTCATTTTGTTTTTCTTTCTCCTGCTGCGGTCGGCGCGGGTGGTGCCGGCGGGGCATGTCGGAGTTGTCGATCTTTTCGGCAAGGTGCGCACGGAAGCGCTGCCGCCCGGGCTGCATTTGGTCAACCCGTTGGCAACCGTCCATCGGATGTCGGTCCAAACCAACGAGGTGAAGGAAACGATGGAGACGCCCTCGAGCTAAGGACTCGTCGTCCATTTGGATGTGAGCATTCTTTATCATCTCGAATCCACGAAAGTGCCGGAAGTTTATCGGACCATCGGTCGTGAATACGAAACTGTGGTGGTGAAGCCGAATGTGCGCAGCGCGGTGCGCGAGGTGACCAGCTCCTACGAAGCCAAGGCGCTCTATTCGCCTGAGCGCGAAAAGATGAGCACGGAAATAAACCAGCACATCGTCACGGCGGTCGAGCCGCGCGGCGTGGTCGTCGAGCGGATGCTGCTGCGCGATGTCGGCTTGCCGGTGCGCCTGCAACAGGCCATTCAGGAAAAATTGAGCGCCGAACAGGAAGCGGCCCGGATGCAGTTTGTTTTGCTTAAGGAAAAACAGGAAGCCGAACGCAAAAAGATCGAGGCCGAAGGCATCTCCAGTTTCCAGAAAATCGTCACCGAAGGGATCAACGAAAACCTTCTCAAGTGGAAAGGAATCGAGGCGACCAAGGAACTCGCCCTCAGTGGCAATGCGAAGGTCGTCATTATCGGTGCGGGCAAGGAAGGTTTGCCCATCATCCTCGGCGGCGACACTTCGCCGGCAGCGCCGCATCCGCCCTCGGGACGGTAAGGTGGATCGGCTTCTCCGAAGACGATGGTAAAACTCAGCGCCGAAGGCGCCATTACTTCGAGTGATGATTAAGCCAGCCCTTCGTTGCTTCTTCGCCGCAACACTTTTAAATGGAGCGGCCATCGTGCTCGCGCAGCCCGACGCCACACCTCAACCAACCATGCCCGAAACTCGGAAAACAATCGGACTCGTCGTGCACGGCGGCGCCGGAACAATCGAGCGCAGCGAAATGACTCCGGAGAAGGAGAGAAAATATCGTGGCGGGATTGAGCAGGCGCTCACCGCCGGCTACACAATTGTAAAAGATGGGGGGTCGAGTCTCGATGCAACCGAAGCCGCTGTGCGCGTGCTCGAGGACGATCCAAATTTCAATGCGGGCAAAGGTTCGGATTTCACCAGCGCCGGCACGAACGAAATGGATGCCGCGATAATGAACGGCAAGACTCTCGCGGCCGGCACCGTCGCCAATCTCAAGCACATCAAAAATCCGGTCAGTCTCGCCCGGCTGGTGATGGAGAAATCGAAGCACGTCATGATGGATGGCGAGGGTGCGGAAGCGTTCGCCAAAGCGAACGGCATCCAACTTGTCGATCAAAAATATTTTTTCACTCAGCACCGCTGGGATCTTCTGCAAAAAACAAAGGCGGCGGAGAAAGCCGGCCCGAGCGGCTCGAAGAAATTCATTATTACCGACCAGGATTTGCATGGCACGGTGGGCGCGGTCGCGCTGGATCGAGATGGGAACCTCGCCGCAGCGACGTCGACCGGCGGCAAAGCAAACAAACTGCCCGGTCGGGTAGGGGACACACCAGTCATCGGCGCCGGCACCTACGCGAACAACGCTACCTGCGCCGTCTCCGGTACCGGTGACGGCGAGTTCTTCATCATGGCCACGCTTGCCCACAACGTGTCGGCGCTGATGGAATATCGCGGCATGAATTTGCAAGCCGCCGCCCAAGCCGCTCTCGAGCAGGTCGCCAAGCTCGGGGGCACCGGCGGGCTGATCGCGATCGATAAGAACGGCAACGTCGCCTTGCCGTTCAACACCTCCGGCATGTACCGCGGGTATGTCGATCCGAACGGAAAGTTCGTGGTCGAAATTTACAAATGAGTTGTAGCGGCGGCTGTGTCAGCCGCCTGTTTAATTACTAGGCGCTTGGCACAAGCGCCTCTACAACTTCCCTGATGCTTCCCGCCTTTTCCGTCGTTATTCCGTGCTACAACGAAGCGGGCCGCATCGGTGAGACATTGCGTCAAACGCTCGATTATTTGCGCAACGAAAGCCCGGAGAGCGAATTAATCGTGGTCAATGACGGATCGACTGATGCCACGCCCCAGATTGCGCGTGAAGTTTTGGCCACGGCCGAAACACAGACGCGGTTGCTGGAAAATTATCCGAACCGTGGCAAGGGCGCGGCCGTGCGCACCGGTCTGCTCGCGGCGCAGCGGCCGATCGGTTTGTTTTCTGACGCGGACCTCTCCACGCCGCTAAGCGAGACTCCCAAGTTGATCCAGCCGATCGTGAACGAAGATGTCGATCTTAGCTTCGGTTCGCGCGCGCTCGACCGTAAGCTCATCGGGGTCCATCAGCCGTGGCGACGCGAGTACGCCGGGCGCGTGTTCAATCTGCTCGTGCGCATTGCGACCGGTCTGCCTTTCTGGGACACACAATGCGGGTTCAAAGCGTTTCGGCTCGAAGTATGCCGGCCGATTCTCGAAGCGGCGCGGGTGAATGGTTTTGCCTTCGACGTCGAGCTGCTCTTTCTGGCGCGCCGCGCCGGTCTCCGCGTGCGCGAAATCCCCGTGCGCTGGAACCACGCTGAGGGCAGCAAAGTTGATTTTCTGCGCGACAGCCTGCGCATGCTGCGCGAGGTCGTCGCGCTGCGATTCAGCCGGTGGGGCGAGACTCTGTCGAGCCGACGAACCTTGGATCAATGATTCGTCGGCTCCGCAGAGCGTCGCCCACCAGCTGGCGGCTCCTTTTCTTTCACCCGCTCTCATTTAATTTGATGCTTCCTGTATTTTACAGATTCCCGTCATGCAGAAATTTCAATTTCATCCCGCGGTCGCGCGCTGGTTCGAGCAAACGTTCGGATCGCCGACCGAGCCGCAGTCGCGCGGCTGGCCGGAGATTCAATCCGGCCGGCACGTGCTGATTTCTGCGCCGACGGGTTCGGGCAAGACGCTGGCGGCCTTTCTTGCTTCACTCGACGTGCTCTTTCGCGAAGGCGTCGCGGGCGAATTGCCCGATGAAACGCAGATCGTCTACGTCTCGCCGCTCAAAGCGCTGAGCAACGATATTCGCAAAAATCTCCAGGAACCGCTCGCTGGAATTCGCGAGCTGCTCCAGCAAGAAGGGCACGACGTCGATGTTCGAGCGGAAGTCCGCACCGGCGACACCACCGCGGCGCAGCGCCAAGCGCTGATAAAAAAACCACCGCACATTTTGGTGACCACGCCGGAATCGCTCTATCTGCTGCTCACGTCGGATTCCGGCCGACAGATGTTGGCGAACGTGCGGACGCTGATTGTCGATGAAATCCACGCCGTCGTCGACGACCGCCGCGGCGCGCATCTGGCCTTGAGTATCGAGCGCTTAGCCGCACTCACTAAATCCCGAAAGGTTTCGGGACTCCAGCGCATCGGATTATCTGCGACGCAAAAGCCGATCGAAGAAGTTGGGCGGTTCCTGGTCGGCACGCTCAATGTCGATCAAAGCGGCAACCCAAATTGCGCGATCATCGACATTGGACATCGGCGCGAGCTTGACATCGCGATTGAGATTCCGAAGTCGCCGCTCGAAGCGGTGATGTCGAACGAAGTGTGGGAGGAAATTTACTCTCGGCTGGCTGAGCTAATCCAAGAGCACCGCACGACGCTGGTTTTTGTGAATACGCGGCGGATGGCTGAGCGCGCGACTCATCATTTGAGCGAATTGCTCGGCGCCGACGCAGTCACGTCGCATCACGGCAGTCTATCGGCCAAACTGCGGCTCGACGCCGAGGACCGATTGAAGCGTGGCGAGTTGAAGGCGCTCGTCGCTACGGCGTCGCTCGAGCTTGGGATTGATATTGGCGCGGTCAATCTCGTTTGCCAGCTCGGCACGACGCGCTCTATCGCGACACTCTTGCAGCGTGTTGGCCGCGCCGAGCACAAACTCGGCGGGTTACCGAAGGGCCGCATCTTTCCGCTGAGCCGCGATGAACTTGTGGATCGATGTCCTCGCCCAGCAAATTGTCGCTGCGAGTTCAACCGAAGATTGGGATGAGAACGAACTATTCGATTTGATTCGATCTGCTTGGCCCTACCGAAATCTTGCGCGCGAAGAATTCGACAGCGTCGTGACGATGCTGGCCGAAGGTTTCAGCACGAAACGCGGCCGTCGCGCCGCGTTGATTCATCACGATGCGATAAATCATCGCATTCGCGGACGCCGCGGAGCCCGCTTGACCGCGCTCACTTCCGGCGGCGCGATTCCCGATAACGCAGATTACCGAGTCGTTCTCGAACCGTCGGAAACCTTTGTCGGAACGGTGAACGAAGATTTCGCGGTCGAAAGTTTGGCCGGCGACATCTTTCAACTCGGTAACGCGTCGTGGCGGATCTTGCGCGTCAACTCCGGAGTGGTCCGGGTCGAAGACGCGAAAGGTCAGCCGCCGGGAATTCCGTTCTGGCTCGGCGAAGCGCCGGCGCGCACGGCGGAATTATCGCAAGCTGTTTGCGATCTGCGCACCGAGATCGAGCAACGATTGCAGAACACTGTGGGGGAAGCTGACAGCTTCCCCGACAACCACAACGTTTCTGAATGGTTAGTCAGCGAGCTTGGGTTGCCGGCAGCGGCTGCGGAACAAATGGCTGATTATTTCGGCGACGTTTATCGCGCGCTCGGCGCGATTTCGTCGCAGCAGACGCTGGTGATGGAGCGATTCTTTGATGAATCGGGCGGAATGCAGCTGGTGTTGCATTCGCCATTCGGAAACCGGATCAATCGCGCGTGGGGTCTCGCGCTGCGGAAACGTTTTTGTCGATCTTTCAATTTCGAACTGCAAGCGGCGGCCACCGATGATTCGATCGTCATCTCGCTCGGCACCCAGCATTCGTTTCCGCTCGAGGAAGTTTTTCGCTATCTGAATTCCAAGACGGTCCGCGATCTTTTGGTGCAAGCGTTGCTCGACGCGCCAATGTTCACGATTCGCTGGCGCTGGAACGCGACGCGCTCGCTCGCCGTCCCGCGTTTTCGCGGCGGATCGAAACTGGCCGCGCCCTTGCAACGGATGGAATCGGAAAATCTGCTCGCCGCAGTTTTCCCGGATCAGCTTGCCTGTCTCGAACACATCGTGGGCGACCGCGCAATTCCCGATCATCCGCTGGTCAAACAGACGGTCGACGACTGCCTCACTGAAGCGATGGACATCGACGGTCTGGAACAAGTGCTGCGCAAGATCGAGAACGGCGAGATTCGATGTATCGCGCGTGATCTGCCGGAGCCGTCGCCGATGGCGTCGGAAATTTTGAACGCGCGGCCCTACGCATTTCTCGACAATGCTCCACTCGAGGAG
>QHPZ01000051.1 GCA_003219225.1 Verrucomicrobiota bacterium
TTTGTCCAGCCAGGACTGAGCGCAGGCGACGTCGGTTATTTCATCGCCAACATCAAAACAACCGCCGATATCAAAATCGGCGACACCATCACCGATCAACGCAATCCGGCGAGGAAATCGTTGCCGGGATTCCAGGAAATTCATCCGATGGTTTTCAGCGGGATTTACCCGATCAACACCGGCGACTTCGAGCATTTGAAGACGGCGATCGGGAAGCTGCGCTTGAACGACGCCGCGTTTGTCTATACGCCCGAGAGCTCAGTCGCGCTCGGCTTCGGGTTCCGCTGCGGGTTTCTCGGGCTGCTCCACATGGAAATCATCCAGGAGCGATTGCGGCGCGAGTACAACATGGACATCATCGCGACCAGCCCGAGCGTCGTTTACGAAGTGGTCACAACCGCGGGCGAAACGCGTTTGATCGACAATCCTGCGCACCTGCCGAACCCGAGCGTGATCCGCGAAATCCGGGAGCCGATCGTGAAAGCGTACGTGCTTTGTCCGAACGAAAACATCGGCGATATCCTCCAGCTCATTTTGGAAAAGCGCGGACAGATGGACCACACCGAGACGCTCGATGCGCGGCGCGTCATGTTGCATTGCGAATTGCCGCTGAACGAAATTCTGGTCGACTTTAACGACAAAATTAAATCGGTCACCCGCGGTTACGGTTCGATGGATTACGAGCACGCCGGTTATCGCGCGGCGAAATTGGTGAAGCTCGATCTGCTCGTGAACGGTGAACCCGTCGATGCGTTCTCGACCATTGTGCACAAAGACCGCGCGGAGGCGCGGGGACGCCAGTTAGCGGCGAAATTGAAGGAAGTGATTCCACGTCAGCTTTACCAGGTCGCGATCCAGGCGGCGATCGGCGGCAAGATCATCGCGCGGGAAAGCGTTTCGGCCTTGCGAAAAAATGTGACCGCGAAATGCTACGGCGGCGATATCACCCGGAAACGCAAATTGCTCGAGAAACAGAAGGAAGGAAAAAAACGCATGAAGAGCATCGGCAAAATCAACATTCCGCAGGAAGCGTTCATCGAGGTGCTCAAAGCGCAGTGACTGCGCTTTGCAATGATGAAATCCGAATGCCGAAGGAAATCCGAATGCCGAGCGGTGACATCGGAGCATGCTGTTTCGTCATTCGTGCTTTGTCATTGTTTGGTCATTCGTCATTCGAGCTTCGTCATTTAGAACCATGTTCACCCCTCGTTACGTTAAACACAGCAAACTGCTTTTGCGGCACGCGCGAAAATATCTGCGCTACAAGGACGATCTGCTGAGCACCGCGACGCGGGAGGAGCTTCGCGCCGGGGTGGCGGCGTTGGACCAGGCATTACGCAAGCGCGATCGCGACCGGATCAAAACCGAGGCCGAAGCGCTCGACGCGAAGTTGCACGAGCTAACACCGGTGACCTGGGAATCGCACTGGCGGGAGAACTGCGAGGTGATCCTGGTCGCAGTGGTGGTGGCGATCGGAATCCGCTCGTATTTTTTGCAGCCCTTCAAGATCCCGACCGGCTCGATGCAGCCGACGCTCAACGGCATTGTCGGTCGTTCCATGACCGGGCCGCCGCCGAACCTGCTGCGGCAAGTGGCCGAGTTCATCGTGCTGGGCCGCAATTACATCGACGTGGTGTCGCGCGCCGATGACGAGATCGTGCAAATCCAGGAGAAGAAATTTCTCTTCTTCTTCACCTTGTCGCGCATCATCGGCGTGCGTGAGCAGTATCTGGTTTATGCGCCGGCGAAAACGCTCAGCGACGATTTCAACGTGTTTGTCGGCCGCTCCTGCCGGCGCGGAGAACTGATCGCGCGCGGCGCGATCGACACCGGCGACCAGGTCTTTGTCGATAAGCTGAGCTATAATTTTATCAATCCCCGGCGCGGCGACGTTTTTGTTTTCCGAACGAACCACATTCTCGGAATTCGCGAGGACCCGGAGACGGGCGCGCCTTTTTACATCAAGCGCTTGGCCGGACTACCCGGCGACACCGCGCGGATCGTGCCGCCGTTTCTCTTCATCAATGGAAACAAAGCGCAGGGCTATGGTTTCGAGCGCGTGATGGAGAACAAAGGTTCCTATCATGGTTATGCCCTGGGCGGGAACTATCTGAGCGATTCCAGCCGGACATTTCCGGTGCCGGCGCACGGCTATTTCGCGCTCGGCGACAATAGTCACAACAGCTACGACAGCCGCTACTGGGGACCGGTGCCGGAAGAGAACCTGGTCGGGCGCGGTCTGTTTGTTTACTGGCCGTTCAGTTCGCACTGGGGCTTAATTCGCTGAGCGCTCGCATTGGAGTAATGGAGTAGTGCTAAAACTGCCGCGACCTCTTTCCATCACTTCGTTACTCCGATACTCCAACACTCCATCATGACGCTCCGCGCGTTGACTGAGATGTGGCAGAACGCGCCGCCACTTTATCCGCTGCTCGGTCTTTGCGGTGGTTATGTGCTGGTCATGCTTTTCAATCCGGTGCGGCTCGCGCTGCGCAACGGGTTCCGCTGTCTCGGCCGCTTCCGGCGCGTGTGGCTGACGTTTGTCGCGCTCGGGTTTGCCTATGCTGTTTTTCAATTCGCCACGTTCACTCCGATCCAGAGCTCGGCGGATATCGATCTAACGCAGATCACATCGCTGCCGAGCTGGCATTGGCCGCGCCTGGCCGACGTGTGGCTGGAGACGCCCTTGCCTGCACTGGAGGGCGTCGCGGGAATTTTCGACAATGCGACGACCACTTATCCGCTCTCGGCGATCGCGGCCGTGCTCATGATGTTAAACTGGCGCGGCTTGCACGGCGCGTTGTTCGGCGCGCTGCGCCGACGATATCGCTTCGCCGGCTATTTCATTTATCTGATCCTGCTCATCAGCGCGGCGGCATCTCTGCTCAAGCCGCTCGTGTTCTGGTGGCTGCCGGAATGGAGTGGAGTAGTGCCGGCCGCAGGCCTGCTCCAAATCTCGGCGACAGTCGATGCGATTGCGTTCATCTTTGAATACCTCTTCGGCGTCTACATTCAGGTCTACCTGATTACCGTCTGCTTCGCCTGGATCCGCGGCTTTGGCTTTGAAGAAGGCGAACTGTTTCGCTTCGCCATGCGGCGGTTCAGTTACGTTTTGAGATGGGCGGGGCTGGTCGTTTTAGCGAGCACGTTGATCGTGCGCGTGCCGCTGCTGCTGGCCTACTTCATGAGCATTCCCGATGTGTTGGATTATCTGCCGCTGCAGCGCATGATTATGAGCGGCTTGATCATTGTTTTTTGCTCGGTGCAAATCTCGCTTGCGCTTCACAACGAGACACTCGCCGAAGCCATTCGCGCGCACCGTCATTTTATTAGGCAGAACGCCGGGCGCTTCGGCTGGTTCCTGCTCATCTGCGGCGTGCATTTTTATGCCATCATCGCTTTGGACGCCATCGTGCGCGGCGCAATTGCCGATCGGCTGGTCGCGCTGTTTGTTTGGAAGACGATCTTTGCCGTGCTGCGCGGTTTCGTGACTGGATGGCTGCTGGCGTCGTGGGTTTGTTTGTATCGGCAACGCGAAAGCGGTCAACTGGATCAACCGAGCTCGATTCGGTACTAGAGTTGCGGCCAGCCGAGGTGTGAACGCAACCAAGATTACACGCCAAAGCCGATCGAACCTCGCCCTGGCGTTTATCTCGCTCGGACCCGAGCGCCGGCGCGACATCAGCGTCTTCTACGCGTTTTGCCGATTGGTCGATGACATTGTCGATTCTTCCGAGCTTGACGTTGAGGGCAAACGATTGGCCCTGGCGCAGTGGCGCAGCGCCCTGCGCGGACCGCTCGCCGACGAGCCTAGCATCGCTCCGGAGGTGCGCCGTTTGATCGACAAATACTCACTCCGGCCGGAGATGCTCGACGAAATCATCGCGGGCGTGGAAATGGACCTGACTGTCCGCCGCTACGAGAGTTTTGAGCAGTTGCGCGTCTACTGCTATCGGGTGGCGAGCGCGGTCGGGTTGGTTAGCATCGAAATTTTCGACTATCGCAGCCCAGCCTGCAAAGAATACGCCGTTCAGCTCGGGCTCGCTTTGCAGATGACGAACATCATCCGGGATGTCGAGACCGATCTCCGGGACGATCGAATTTATTTGCCGCTCCAGGACCTGGCCCGCTTCGATTATTCCGAAGCCGACCTGCAAGATCGACAATATGACGAGCGCTTTCTTCGGTTGATGCAATTTGAGGCCGCGCGCGCGCGCGAATTCTTCGATGCCGCGGCAAAGTTGCTGCCGCCGCAAGACCGCCGCTCGATGGTCGCAGCCGAGATCATGGCCTCGATCTACCGCAGCCTGCTCCGGCGCATCGAGCGGGATGGCTTCCGCGTCTTTGAAAAACAATATCGGCTCGGCCGATTGGAAAAAGCGCGCCGGATCGCGCGCGAGCTGCTCAAGTCGCTTTGAATTTACCGCGGTGAGCATCCGTCGAAGTTCTGCGTTGCGAAACTTAGACGAGTTATGAAGACGAATTCTCTCAAAATAATAGCAGCAGTGATGATGGGGCTGTTCGTGCTCGGCACGACTGTGCACGCGCAAGGGACGGATTCCCGAATCGGCGCCTCCGTCATCGAAGCCACAGCGATCAGCAAGGAAGACGCGCAGAAAAAGTATCCGCCTCCGAGCACCGGATACCCGATGGGGGGGCGAGATCCGCATCAGGGGTCCGGCGTCGTCTCCAGTCCGTATCCGCCGAATCAGAAGTACGACTGCGCGAAGATCAATCACGGCGGGCTTGTGCTCGACACGCGTGTGAGGAAAGTGTTCGTGAGACCATAACAGGAGAACGGGAATGAAAAGGGGAAAGGAATTAGCATTAGCAGCGGTTTCGGCAGTGACGCTTTGCGCGCTGAGCCTGAACTCATGTGACACTTACGCTGGGCAGGGCGCCGGTTATGGCGCGGCCGCCGGCGCGATCATCGGCGGCGCGACCACTGGGAGAGTGCGCGGCGCCGCCGTCGGAGCGGCGATCGGCGCGGCCAGTGGCGCGATCATCGGCGCCGCGATCTCGGAAGAGGAAGCCGCGCGGCTGGGCCCGCCGCCTCCTGGTGGTTATCCCGTCGCGCGTCCGAGCGACACGCCGGGACTGGTGGTCAGCCCGTATCCGCCGCATAACCTTGTCGATGTTCGCAGCATTCCACTGGGCGCACGGGTGCGCGACCCCTCCACTGGCGGCATTTTCATCCGACCCTGACGGGCCAAGGCTGTTGTGATCCGGTGATAGGACGGGATGCGATGTTTCTTCGCGTCGCGATAGCAGGGGCGCGTGGGTTTTCGTTTGAACTTGTCGATCTTGTAGGGACACTGCGGCTCGGGACACTATCGAGCTGATAGCGGCGATCTCACTTGTTAGGATTGTTTTGCTTGCCTGCTCTGCCTCGCTTAGGTCACGCCGCGCAGCTTATTGAAAAGTGAATAGGCGCGCTCCTTAACCATTGCTTCAAGGGTGGTTGGTGTCAGTTCCTCGCCAAAGGCTGAATCGGGGCAGACGAAGAACAGAACGTCTTCTTCGATGCTGGCATTGAGGACGCGCTTGCAGCTTCCGTCCGGCTGACGTAACGAACACGGATCGGGCGCAGGCGGATGCAAAGCTTCGTGCAAGCGAATCGAGCCTTCCCCGATCTTCTTCGTCGGTCCGATGTCGCCACAAATGGCAGCGGTAA
>QHPZ01000237.1:0-463 GCA_003219225.1 Verrucomicrobiota bacterium
CGGCATTTCGCGGAATTCAAAAGGCCGCGGAGTTGATCGACATGCGCAAACACAAAGGGGCGCATCCGCGGATGGGCGCGACCGATGTTTGCCCATTCATTCCGGTGAACAACGTCAGTTGGGAAGAGGCAATCAACTGCGCGACGGAGCTCGGCCAGCGCGTCGGCGATGAATTGAACATCCCTGTCTATCTTTACGAGCGAGCGGCCCAAGATAGCGCGCGCGCGAATCTGTCCGTCATTCGCGCGGGCGAATACGAAGGGTTCTCCGAGAAGATCAAGCGGCCGCAGTGGAAACCGGATTTCGGCCCGGCCGTGTTGAACGAGAAAGCAGGCGCGACCGTGATCGGCGTGCGCGATTTCCTCGTCGCCTACAATGTTAACCTGAACACGAAATCGGTGCGGCGCGCAAACTCGGTGGCATTCGATGTGCGCGAGCAGGGCCGTGTGAGAACCGAAGACAG
>QHPZ01000237.1:471-2417 GCA_003219225.1 Verrucomicrobiota bacterium
CGGTGCGCGAGCCCGGGATGCTGAAGCACGTCAAGGCGATTGGCTGGTTTGTGAAGGAATACGGGATCGCGCAAGTCTCGATGAATCTGACGAACATCACCGAGACTCCGCTGCATGTGGCGTTCGATGCGTGCGTGGAATCCGCCGCAAACCGCGGCATGCGTGTCACTGGCTCAGAGATTGTCGGGATGGTGCCGAAGAAATCTCTCGTCGACGCCGGCCGCTATTTTCTCCGCAAACAGCGCTGGTCGGAAGGTGCGTCAGAGGAAGAACTGATCGAGATGGCGATCCGTTCACTCGGGTTGAGTGAACTGAAACCTTTCGAGCCGAAAGAAAAGGTGATTGAATTCAAGATCGATGGCGGTTCGGAGAAATCACTCGCTAAAATGACGCTTCGAGAATTTTGCAATGAAACGGCCAGCGAATCGCCCGCGCCGGGCGGCGGCTCGGTGGCCGCGCTGATGGGTGCGTTAGGCGCATCACTCGGCGGAATGGTGGCGAATCTCTCCGCCGCTAAACGCGGCTGGGACGATAAGCTCGAGTATTTTAGCGATTGGGCGGTAAAAGGGCAGCACCTGAAAGACGAATTGCTCGCGCTGGTCGATGAAGACGCTGCGGCCTTCAACAAGGTGATGGACGCATTCGGATTGCCAAAAGGATCGGTCGAAGAAAAATCCGTGCGCACCGCGGCGATTGAAGAAGCGACCAAACACGCCGCCGAAGTTCCGCTCAAAGTGATGGAGACCGCGTCCAAATCTTATCAGCTGCTTTCCGATATGGCGGAAAAGGGAAATTCCGCGTCGGTTTCAGATGTGGGCGTCGGCGCGCTTACCACGCGAGCGTGCATTGAAGGCGCGGCGCTCAATGTCAGGATCAACCTCGGCCAGTTGAAGGACGAGAAATTTGAGTCGGCGTTGGTGGATAAGGTTCGAAAGATCAGCGCGGATTCGGAGAACCAGTTCAAGAAAATCAGCCTAGCTGTGGAGAGCAAACTCGGTTGAGTATCTGTGGAGAGCGTCCGCGCAGTCGGCGCCCTGAGATTTGGAACACGACGGCGCGTGTCCCTCCAGAATTATGAGTTCGCTCGCGGTACTCCACGCGTCGCAGCTTGTTACGCTGGCTGGTCCGAAGCGGCCTCGCGTGAACGGTGGAATGGCCGAGCTCGCGATCGTTTCCGACGGCGGAATGCTCATCCGCGATGGCAAGATCGACAGGGTTGGTCGGAGCGATGAGATCGAAAAGGAAGCGGGCGACGGGCAGATTGTCGATCTTGCGGGACGTGTCGTGCTGCCGGGATTTGTCGATGCCCACACGCATGTGGTTTTTGCCGGAAACCGGCTCGAGGATTTCGAGCGTCGGGCGCGCGGCGAGACTTACGAGCAAATTGCTAAAGCGGGGGGCGGTATTTGGTCAACCGTAGAGAAGACACGGGCAGCGAGCGAGACCGAGCTGTTCGAACATGCGAAAAAACGAGTCGAATGGTTTTTGAAATGCGGGACGACGACGGTCGAAGCAAAGTCGGGCTACGGTCTCACGATTGAAGACGAGCTCAAGATTTTGCGGGTAATGCAGCGGCTCAATCGCGAGACGCGGTTGGAAATTGTCCCGACCTTTCTCGGCGCGCATGCGGTGCCGCGCGATAGCTCGGCGAATCAATATGTCGATCTTGTCGTTGACGAGATGCTGCCGTGCGTTGCTTCGGAAAAGCTGGCCGAGTTTTGCGACGTGTTTTGCGAGCGCGGGTATTTCGATATCGAGCAATCGCGAAAGATTCTGAGCGCAGCGAAGGACGCTGGGCTGAACTTGCGCGGCCATGTCGATCAACTGACGAACTCAGGCGGGGCGAAGCTGATGGCCGAACTCGGCGCGACAACGGCGGACCACCTGGAGAAGACGGACGAGGAGGGGATCGCGGCGCTGAAAATAGCGAACGTGCAGCCGGTGCT
>QHPZ01000238.1 GCA_003219225.1 Verrucomicrobiota bacterium
GATCTTGAATGTGGGAGGGACCTCACCGTCCCGACGTTGCCCGCAGCAGCTTCATGCCGGTCGCGGCACTGAGATCGCTTCCACATTATGAGCTTTGGTGCACCGGAATGGTTATGGGCGTTGCTGGCGGTTCCAGCGCTGGTCGCGCTTTATTTGCGGGCCGAGCAAACCTCAAAGCGCCGGTTGCGCGAATTCGTTTCCTCTCGTCTCTTGCCGCAGCTCGCCGGGACAGTCGATCGGCGTCGGCGCGCGACACGTTTTGCGTTACAACTGCTCGGACTCGCGCTCGCCATCATCAGTCTGGCGCTGCCGCGCTGGGGTTACACGTTCCAGGATGTGAAACGCCGCGGCCTCGATTTGCTCCTCGCGGTCGACACGTCGCGCAGCATGCTTTCAAACGACGTCGCGCCGAGCCGACTCGCCCGGGTCAAACTCGCCGCGCAGGACCTCATCAATCAACTGCAAGGCGATCGCGTCGGGCTGATCGCGTTTGCCGGGCGCGCCTTTTTGCAGGCGCCGCTCACGATTGATTACGAAGCCGCGGTCGAATCGATCAACGCCCTGGACACCAAAACGATCCCTGAAGGCGGCACCAACATTTCCGCAGCGATCGCGCTCGCCAATCACACCTTCGGCAAAAGCGCAACCGGCAATCGCGCGCTCATTGTTTTCACCGATGGCGAAGAATTGAGCGGCGACGCGGTGAAAACTGCAAAAGCCGCGGTCGACAACGGCATGCATATTTTCACGATCGGCGTAGGCACACCGGAAGGTTCGCTCATTCCGATCACGAGCGAGACAGGCGGCACGGCTTTCGTCAAAGATATGAAGGGTCAGGTGGTGAAATCGAAGCTGGATGAAAAACGGCTGCGCGATGTCGCGCAAGCCGCGGACGGATTTTATCTGCATCTCGAAAATGGGCCGCGCACGATGCAGCAACTCTACGGCGAAGGACGCATAAAGATGCAGGCCGCCGAGTTCGATGTCCGCCTGGCGCGGCGACCGTCTGAACATTACGAATGGCCGCTCGGGCTCGCGCTCCTCGCCCTCACGTTCTCGATCCTGTTTCCCGAACGCAAACGCGCGCACAAGAAAATCCGCGTGCCCGCGCCAGCTAAGATCGCGATGGCCGCAGCCGCCCTCATGCTGTTGTCGGCGCAGCTGAGTTTGGCGAGCGCGCCCGGTGTCGATCTTTACCGCGACGGCAAATTCGAAGACGCGTATGCGAAATTCCAGCAGACACTAAAGGAACATCCGCAATCGCGCGCCGAGGACAGGCTGCAGTTCGATTCCGGCGCCGCAGCCTATAAGTTAAAGGACTACGGCAAAGCGCTCGAGGCATTCAGCCAGGCGTTGCTCTCGCCCGATCAGGAGCTGCAAACCAAGAGCCATTACAATCTCGGCAACACTCTTTATCAACACGGTGAAACTCAACGGAGCGACGATAAGAAGCTGGCCGATTGGACGAATGCGCTCCAGCACTACGAGCAAACACTGAAGGCCGATCCGCATGATAAAGACGCGAAAGACAACTACGAATACGTAAAGAAAAAGATCGAAGAACTGAAGAAAAAGAAGGAACAAAAGCCGCCACCATCGCCGTCACCGCAGCAACAGCCGCAAAAGAACAAGAACCAGCAACAGAACGACAATCAGCATCAGCAACAGCAACCGCAGCAGCAGCAGCAGCAAGAGCAACAACAGCAGCAGGCGAACGCCCAAAACAAACCAAACGAAACCGGGCAGAATCAAAAACCCGAACAGCAACAGGACCAGCAGCAGGCCAAAAACGAGCAACAGAAACAGGAGCAACAAAAAGCGCCAGCGAGTCCGTCCCCTTCGCCCGGCACAGGGCAAACGCAATCCAATCAGCCGTCACCCTCGCCCAGCGAAGGAAAAAATAACGCGGCGAAGCCGGATCGATCTCCGGGCGAGCGTCAGGCCGAGCAATCGCCCACTCCGGGAGAAGGTGAGACTGAATCACCCTCGCCATCACCCGGTGAAGGCGAGGACGAAAATGATCCGTCACCAACGCCCGCAGAGTCGCGAAAATTTGCCGGCGAAATCAAGGGCGCCCCCGATCAAAACCCGGAAAAGCCGCAGGAACAAAAACCTGTCGCAGCCGAACAGGAAAAAGAAGGTCAGATGAGCGAGCGCCAGGCGGAGGCGCTGGTCGAATCGATGAAGGACGAGGAGACGCGGGTCCGGCTCGATGAACACAAGGCTACTCGACCTGTCTATAACGACTGGTAAAGACGGGTGTGATGTTTGATGTTCGATCTAACATGTCGATCCTTCGACTTCGCTCAGGACAAGTCTTCCGCCGCGTTCCATTGCTCGTTATCGGCGGACTTTTAGTTGCGCACGTCGCGCGCGCCGATTCGCCGAGCGTCACCGCGGTGCTGGGCAACTCACAAGCCGTCGTCGGCAAGATGGTGCTTTTAGAGGTCAAGGTCACGGGCACAAACAGCGTCCATGCACCCGACCAAATTGCGGTCGATGGCTTGGAGATTCAGAAGACGGAGACGTCCAGTCAATGGGAGATGAACGGTTTGAATACGACTTGGAGCACGACCTACGGGTACAGCGTCCTGCCGCTTCGGCCCGGCACATTCACAATCCCCCCGCAAACCATTCGGGTTGGCAATCGTTCCCTGCAGACGCCGGAGTTGACTTAGAATGTTGCCGACGCGCCGACGGCTGCCACCGCCGCGCGCCCCAGTCGCGCCCCGCCGAATGTCGATACGAGTAAGCTCTGGTGGGCTGAACTCACTGTTCCAAAAAAGGACGCCTACGTCGGTGAACCTGTTCCCGCGGAGATTCGCGTCGGAATCGATCCGAGTGTGCGCTTCGATCCGCGGCAGTTACTCAACCCACCTGAACTAAACTTGCCGGGTCTGATTGTAAGCAAGGCCGAGCGTCCCGGTCAAACCACTGAGGTCATCAACGGCCGACGGGTCGGAGTGTTTATTTACAGAGTCGCCTTGACTCCGGCGAAGCTTGGTCAATTAGAGTTTCCGGCCGAGCTAAAATTAACGATGCAATGGCCGCAGCGCGGCCGACAACGCCGCTCGCCTTTCGACGTCTTCGGCATGGACGATTCCTTTGGCAGCTTTTTCCCGGATCCGTTCGCCAACTACACCGACCCGACTGACGTTACGATCCGGAGCAACACGGTAGCGC
>QHPZ01000239.1 GCA_003219225.1 Verrucomicrobiota bacterium
CGAATCAATGCGAACGGCTATGGCCGGCGCCATCGTGGTTGAGTACCTGACCTTGGTCGGAACGCTCGCCTTTTTCGTGCAAGGGCAAATGCCGCCGATTGCGCAAACGATGCTCACGAGTTTCACAAGTGTCGTCGGCATCGTGATCGCGTTCTATTTCGGTGCGTCGGCATTCGTCCAAGTGCAACGCGAAAAACGGGACGAGAGAAAAGCGAAGGACGAGGAAAAGACCGCGGATCAGAATCCAACAGTGTAGCGATACCGTAGGCAGTTGGAGGGCGTGTCCCTCCACGCAACGGCGGAACATTGGAAGAGCAAACCGCTGCGGTTTTGGATTTTCGAATTTCGATTTTAGATTAAGGGCGACTGCCTGGAACTTTAAGATCGACAATCGAATGCCGCGCCATTTGGAACAAGTGCTTGCGCACGCGGAGAACCAGCTTGCCGCGACGGGGGCGAAGCGGCCGACGGAAGTGTTGCCTGTTTACAAGCGCTTCCTCAAGATCGAGGAGCACCGGCTCCGCCTGAAACATCAGGCGGGCGGGGGTGGACGCGAGATTTGCGCGCGTCGGGCCGATCTGGTGGATGTTTTATTGCGGCGCGTTTTTGACGCGGCGACCGCGGCGGTGCGCGGCGAAAATGATGACGGTCCGGCGCTGGCGTTGATCGCGATTGGCGGCTACGGGCGCGGCGAGCTGAACCCGTTCAGCGATGTCGGTCCGATGGTGTTGCACGACGGCGCGGCCGGAAAAGTTTCCGCGGACATCGAGCAAATCGTCCAGCAAATCCTCTATTTGCTCTGGGACATCGGGTTCAAGGTCGGTCATTCCACGCGCTCACTGAAAGAAGCGATCGCCGACGCGAATCGCGACATGCAGACAAAGACGGCGATGCTCGAGTCGCGACATCTGGCCGGCGACGCAGAATTGACCCGGGAATTTCGAGAACTGTTTCGAGTAAAATGCGTGACCGGTTATGAGCGCGAGTACGTCGAACAGCGGATGCAGGACCAGTTTTCTCGCCATAAAAAATTCGGCGACAGCGTTTATTTGCAGGAACCACACATCAAAAGCGGCTGCGGCGGTCTGCGCGATTATCAGAACCTGCTCTGGATGGCCAATTTTAAGGAAGGCGCGCTCACGACGCGGCACCTTGTTGGCAAAGATTGGCTGAGTGAATCCGACCAGCGCCGGATCGAATCGGCCTACGATTTCCTGCTCCGGCTGCGCACCGACCTGCATTATCTGACCGGCCGGGGCAGCGACATTTTGCATCTCAACGTGCAGGAACAAATCGCGCGGCGCCTCGGTTACGGCGCAAACAAAAGTCAGCTCCGGATGGAAGAGTTGATGCACGATTATTACGAGCATGCCCGAAACATTTTCCGGGTGACGCAGCGGATCACCGAGCAATTCGCGAGCGGCGCGGCGACGGAAGGGTTGCTCTCGCTCTTCAGCTTTTTGCCGTTGCTCCGGCCGGAAACAAAGCGGCTCGGATTATTTTTCATTCGGAATCGGCAACTGAACACGGACGACCGCGCTTTGTTTCGGAAGCATCCGGTGGAGATGATGCGCGTGTTCGAACTCGCGCAGGAGCACGATGTCGATCTTAGCCCCGAGCTGGCAGACCTGCTCGGCCGCGCGAAATCTTCGAAACGATCTTGTCGCGCAAGGGCAAAGTCGGCCGCGCGCTACGACTTATGCACCGCACCGATTTTCTGGGACGCTATCTCCCGGAGTTTGGACAATTGACGTGTCTCGTACAACACGAATTCCTCCATCGTTACACCGCGGACGAACACACGCTGGTCTGCATCGACAAACTCGACGCGTTGTGCAGCACCGAGGACAAGAAACTGATCTTTTATCGGCGCTTGTTCGAGAGACTGGAAGATCCGCTCGTGCTTTATCTCGCGTTGCTCCTGCACGACACGGGTAAAGCTGTCGGCGCGCGGCCGCACTCGGAGGCTAGCGCGGTGTTCGCGCAACGTGTCGCCACGCGCCTCCAGTTATCGCCCGAGCAACGCAAGTCGCTCATTCTTCTGGTCGACCACCATCTCACTCTCTCGAACATCGCGCAGCAGCGAAACCTCGACGACCCAGCAACGGTCATTGAGATGGCGAACATCGTGAAGGACCAGAAAAACCTGAACGCGCTCATGCTGCTCACGCTCGCCGATGGTCAGGGCACCAGCGCCGAAGCGTGGTCGGATTGGAAGGAATCGCTCGTCTGGCAACTTTTTCACGCCACCTCGCAGTATCTCGTCGATCAGCAATCGTATCACGAACAAACGAAAATCGAGCGCGATAGGCTCCGGCGAGAAGTCGCGGAGAAATTGCCGCCCGATTACGCCGAAGAAATCGAAGCGCATTTCGATTTCATGCCGGACAATTATTTCCGCGCGTTTGAACCGCGAGAGATTGTCGATCATCTGAAACTTTATCGCCGGTTCCTCGAGAACCTTTCCAGCCAAAGCGATCAACCGCTTGCTCCGGCAGTGTCCTGGGAAGTTTGCGCGGAGCAAGGCCACACGGTGGTGACGTTTTGCACCTGGGAACGCGAGCGACTGCTCGCCAAGATCGCCGGCTCGTTCTCCGTCGTTCCGATCAATATCCTGAGTGCCGACGTGTTCCCGCGCGGCGATAACGTCACGTTTCAGATTTTTCATGTCTGCGATCTCCGCGGGCGCGCCGTGACGAAGGCGGAGGATTTCCAAACGGTCGAAGCGACTTTGCGCGGCGCGCTGGAAAAACTGGAATTCGTTCTCGCCCCGTTGATCGCAAAGGCCCGGCTCGAAAAACGTCGGCTGACGCAGGAAATCGACTTTCCGACGCGGATCGCGGTCGATAACAAAGCGCACCCGAGCTACACGCTGATTCAGATTCAAACGCCCGATCGGCTCGGTTTACTTTACGACCTTCTTTCCTGTCTCGATCGCGCAGGCGTCGAGATTGTGCTCTCGCGAATCAGCACCCAGAACGGCGCCGCGATTGACACGTTTTACGTGTGCGATCGCGCCATGCACGGCAAGATCACCGACGCACAGCGGATTGGCGCGTTACAGAAAGAACTGCAAACCGCAGCGCTCGGAGCGTAGTTCCGATTTTGGATTTGATGCGGCGCGCCCGGCGGTCGCGCCCTACCAGCACGTTGGGCTGAACTTCCGCTCGCTCCATTCGGCGTGCCTGCTTATCGTCTCGCCGCCGATGAACGCGATCATTCTTTGCGCCGGTTATGCGACGAGGCTGTATCCGCTGACGCTAAACAAGGCGAAGCCGCTGTTGGAAGTCGCGGGCAAGCCGATTGTGGAATGGGTGCTCGATAATCTGCGGCCGGTGTCGAATCTCGGGACCATTTTCCTGGTGACGAACAACAAGTTCGCGAGCGATTTTCAGAACTGGGCCAAAGGCTATCAAGATCGATATCGTAGCGTGCGGATCAAAGTGATGAACGACGGTTCGACGAGCGACAATGACAAGCTCGGCGCCATCGGTGATATCAATTTTGTTCGGACCCGCGAAGACAGTTTGGCTGGCGACGATCTGCTCATTATTGCCGGCGACAATTTATTCGACGAACCGCTGACCGGCTTCGTCGCGGCGGCAAAAGACGCCGTCGCAATGGTGGCGGTGCACGACGTCGGCGATCTCGAGGCAATGAAAAAATACGGTACGGTGACGGTCGACGCCGACGGCGTGATTACGCACTTCGAAGAGAAGCCGGAGAAACCGAGGAGCACGCTGGCCGCGGTCGCGCTCTACTATTATTCGCGCGACGTGTTGCCGCTTTTCACCACTTATCTCGCAGCGGGAAACAATCCCGATCAACCGGGGCGATTCCTGGAATGGCTTTACACGCGTAAACCGGTGAAGACCTACCAGATCAAAGGGCGCTGGATGGATATTGGAAGCAAGGGCACGCTGGAGAAGGCGAACGAGATTTTCTCAATGACGAAATCCGAATGACGAATGACGAAGGAATAACGAAGCCCGAAAAGCTTTTCGTCACTTGAACATTTGGGCTTCCTTCGTCATTAGACTTCGTCATTCGTCATTTCAATCGCCCTTCATCAAACTCGATGAGATCGAAATAGGTTCGGATTTCGCTGCGGCCTTTTCCGCCGGCTTCTTTTAGGAAATGGAGGAAGCGCGCTTTCTTTTCGGCGGTATCGGGGTGACGCGCGATCATCGCCAGGTTCCATTGCTCGATTTCCTCGGCCGAATGTTTTGAGCTGTGCTTGCGGACCCAGTCTAAAACTTCCGCGTCGCTGTTGAGCCGGTTGGCTGCCTCCTCAAACGCGTCGCCGTGCAGGTTCAGAAAAGCGAGCAGATGTTTGTCGAAGCCGACAGACTTGTAATTGTATCCGTTGAGGAGTCCCTGCCGGTGCAGGCGCGCTTTGTCGATCAAGCGCGGCAGATGAACATAGCCGCCAAGCTTCTCGTAAGGACTACGAGGATGCGGTTTGCGCGTCGGCGACAACTTAAGTCGCAGGCAGAGCCTGGACAGCGGCGGCCGGCAGGTTCGACTCACGCACGGGTGCAGTGGCCAATTTTTCCTGCGGCAACAATTCGGCTTGCGTGAGATCGGCCTGACCGATCACGAGCTGGCCGGAAAAGACCCCGCCTTTGTCAATGGTGATGGATTTGGCGGTGACATTGCCCTCGAGTACGCCGGTCTTGTGAATGTTGACTGCGCCGGTCGCGATAATCTCGGCCGCCATCCGGCCTTTGATGTCGATGTTCGCAACGCGGACACGCCGGAAACATTGCACGTCGGCTTTGCGTTCGACCGAGACGTACCTGGCGATAAGCCGTCCGGGTATTTTGCCGACGAAATCGATGGTCGCGGATTCTTCGCACTCGAGATTGCCGCGCAGTTTGCCTTCAACCAGCGCCGAGCGGCAAACGACGCTCGTGCTGCTGAGATCGCCTTTCGCCGTAAGATGGAGTTCGCCGCGGGTGCGAATCGAGCGGCTAAAGCTGGTCGTAATTTTGTAATCGCGCAGATCGATGTGCGCGCTGCAACCGGGACAGTTCGTCGACATGCTCGCGTCGCTGACCTCGTGTTTGCGTTTGCACTCGAAACACGCCACCACGCGCGTGCGCGGTTTGCTCCAGATCGCGCCGAGTTTCGGAAATCCCCGAGGCTCCGGTGCGGCGGCGGTCGCCGGCTCTTCCTTGACGCGAAGCTTTAGCCCAGGCTTTGGCGCACTCGGTGAGAAATAGCGGCCGCACTGGCGGCACATTGTGCTCTTGGCCGCGGCATAGTCCATCTGCTTGAAGCCACAGTGTGGACACTCCACACTGACTTTCGCAGGCAACGGCTTGGCCACGGGTGCGAAGAGCGAAGCCTCCTCTCGTTAGGGACGCGCGCCGCCAAACGCGGCTTTGACCGGTTCCTCGTGACGAACGACTTCCGGACGTGCCGGCATCGGCTTGGCGGTGCTGGTCCCGCTGGTCACTTCGGATTTGCCAATGAAAGTGGCGCCTTCTTCGATCACGAGGCGAGCGGCTTTGAGGTCGCCCTGCAACGTGCACTTGGCCTTGAGCTCGCAGCGCTCGGCCACGGTGATGTTGCCCTGTACTTTGCCAAACACCGTGATCGATTTGGTCTTGATCTCGCCGCGAATATCGGCGTTCTCACCGATCGTCAGCACACCATCCGAGTTGATTTCGCCTTCGACCTTCCCGTCGATGAGCAGCTCCTTTTGGAATTTGATCGAGCCTTTGATTTCGACATCGCTCGAGAGGACGTCTTTGCCAGAATGTTCTGCCATATGTTTTTTGTAATCGGTTGATGGTGGTGGTGGTGGTGGTGGTGAAGGTGATGCTTTCGGTGGTTCGCCGCGTCCGAATCGGCTCTGATCCTCGGCCGGTGTGGGCAAAGAAGTTTCGCCGATCGGCTTCTGCGGCATGAATTTTTTCAACACGCGTTATTATTGTAATGCGGCTCATTTATGTCAACGCAATCTCAAAGAAATTCACGGAAAATTGCTGGCTATTCACCGCTTTTCACCGGTTACTCACCACCCGATATAATTTCCCCGCACCGGTTTGCGCTGAGAAACTGAGAAAGGGCGGCGCCCGCGACGGTGTTCGATCCAGAATCACACAAACCGGCATCTGCGGCGTCGGCAATCCGAGGATTGCGGCGGAATTTTCCGCGGCACGCTCGGGATCATAGATGATGAGCCAAGTCACTGAGTGGTTTTGCAGCACTTGCCGTGCTGTTTGCCAATCCTGGCTGAGGAAAAAACGCGCGCTCTGCGCAATTCCAGGCAGACTTTCATGCGAGCTGCCCGCCACGGCGGGTTGGCGCGACCAGTACGCGATTTGCGGCGAAAGCCACCATTGGGCGAGAAACGCGCGCTGCTCGGCCGACTGCAAATCGAGCGCGACATCATGCAACTGCACTGATTCGTTCCGTTTCTGGATCCGGTCCACGTATTCCGCTTCCTTAGG
>QHPZ01000240.1 GCA_003219225.1 Verrucomicrobiota bacterium
GTATTGGTCGGCTAACGAGACTTCGAGCTGTTTAATCTCGTCGGGCACATAGCGCAGGCCGCGGTGCATGTTGACGATCTGCTGAGCGAGCTGCCAGTAAACGGTCTCGATCTTGGCCTGCGATTCGAGATCGAGCAAACCGAGATCGAACATCTGCTGCGCTTCTTCTTTGATCTGCTGTATATCGTGCAAGGTCTCGATGCGATTGCCACGCTTGAGACGCTGTTTCACCTCGAGAATGTCGCGGACCAGTTTGTGATCTTTCTCGGTGGCCTCGACCTTGAGTTTCGGCGCGGTTCTTTCGATCGAACTGAAGGCCTCCATTACCAGCACCGAATGATGAGCGACAATGGCGCGCCCGCCTTCGCTCACGATCGCAGGATGCGCGACGCCCTCAGAATCGCACACATCCGCAATGTTCCAGACGACGTCGTTGGCGTATTCCTGGAGCGAGTAATTGGCCGAGCTGTCGAAATCGCTGCGCGATCCGTCGTAATCGACGCCGAGGCCGCCGCCAACATCGAGATAGCCGAGCTCATGACCGAGCTTGCAAAGTTTCGCGTAGTACCGCGCGGCTTCGCGCACGGCACGTTTGATCGTCGAGATGTCCGGCACCTGCGAGCCAACGTGAAAGTGGATGAGCTTGAGGCAATGCGCGAACCCGGCGTCTCGCAACATCTGGCTGGCGGCGACAAGATTGGTCGTGTCGAGACCAAACTTGGCATTCTCGCCGCCGCTCGGTGACCACTTGCCCGAACCTTTGCTATGTAGTCGCAAACGAATGCCGATGTGCGGCTCGACACCCACTTCTTTCGCGGCGCGGATCGTTTGTTCGAGTTCCTCGAGTTTTTCGACCACGATGATCACCGATTTGCCGAGCTTGCGCCCGAGGAGCGCGATACGGATAAATGCACGATCTTTGTAGCCGTTGCAGATAATCAGACTCTCGGAGTCTTTATGCATGGCGAGGGCCGCGACCAGTTCCGGTTTGCTGCCGGCTTCGAGACCGAAATGAAATCGTTCGCCGGCATCGACGATTTCTTCGATCACCTCGCGCAACTGATTGACCTTGATCGGGAACACGCCGCGGTAGGCATTGCGATAGCCGAACTCGGCAATCGCCGCTTCAAACGCGCGGTTGACCGATTCGACCCGGTGGCGCAGCAAATCCTGAAACCGGATGACGAGCGGAAAACTCAATCCCCGCGCGCGCGCTTCGTTGACCACTTCGAGAATGTCGATCGAGCCGCCAGCGTCCTGGAGCGGCCGGGCAATGACGTTGCCGTTCTCGTTGATGGTGAAGTAGTCCCCGCCCCAGCGGTCGACGTTGTACGTGGCGATGGCAGACTCAACGTCCCACTCGGTCTTCATCTCAGGTGATGCGCGGCGACAGCGGTAATGCGCATATTCATTCAGCGCATCGAAGTTGCAAGGGTTGTGCCAAAAAAATTCGCGGCAACTTATTCACAGAAAGTCGCGCTGCTTGTTTTTCGGCGTCGCTCGGATACGTTCCGCCGGGGATGAACAAAACGGTCATCGAGGTGCAGGTGCGGGCGGTGTTGCCGACGAGTGGCGGGTGCGCGGTGTTTCTGGGAAATCACGACAAGGTCTTCATCATCTATGTCGATCAAACCGTCGGCAGCGCGATCACCATGTTCATGCGCGAGATCACCAAAGAGCGGCCGCTCACCCATGATCTGCTCGGTCATCTCATGACCGCGCTCGGTGCAAAAGTCGAGCGCGTCATTATCAACGATCTCAAAAACGCAACCTACTATGCGCGCGCGATCATTCGGGCCGAAAACGAACTCCACCAAAAAAAGATCGTCGAGCTGGACGCACGGCCGAGCGATTGCATCGCGATGGCGACCCAGCAGAAGGCGCCGATCTACGTGAGCCAGGAAGTGTGGGACGAAGTCGACGACATGAGCGATGTCCTGCGCAAAATGGAAGAGGAAGGTCTCAAGCCCGACCCGAGCGAGGAAGAGTGACTCGTTAAAAAAGTTAAAAGGGTTACAACGTTAAACAAGGCGCAGGGCCTCTCCATTGTAACGATGTAACTTTTTTAACTATTTCACGTGGGCCTTCATCCGAGCAAATCGCCATAACGTGCGTTCGCCAGTTCGAGGCAGCGGGCGAGAACCTCGGATGGAGTCTGGAGTTTCAATACTCGCTCAAGAAGCTCGCGCGATTCACCAATTGTTATGCTTTGCACGGCGCGCTTCACTCGCGGCACGAGCGTGGCCGCCACGCTGAGCTCGTCCATGCCGAGACCGAGCAGGAGCGGAACAAGCGCGACGTCGCCCGCCATCTCACCGCAGACGCCGACCCAGATGCCGTTGGTATGCGCCGCGTCGGCCACCATTTTAAGCAGACGCAGCACGGCCGGATGCGTCGGCTCGTAAAGATGCGCGATCCGTTCGTTCACGCGATCGACGGCAATGGCGTATTGAATGAGGTCGTTCGTCCCGATGCTGAAGAAATCGACTTCGTGCGCGAGAATGTCAGCGGCGATGGCGGCGCTTGGGATCTCGATCATCGCTCCGCATTCGATCGCGTCGCCCATCGTCACTCCGGCAGCGCGCAACTCGTCCCGGCATTCGTGCAAGATCGACATCGCCTGGCGCAGTTCGTCCGCACCGGAGATCATCGGGAACATCAGCTTGACGTTGCCGACTGCGCTTGCCCGGAGGATGGCGCGCAACTGCGTTTTGAAGATGCCGATGTTCTCAAGGCAAAACCGAATGGCGCGCCAGCCAAGAAACGGATTCAGTTCATCGCTGATCTCGACCGTTCCGGGCGCAAGTTTGTCGCCGCCAAGATCGAACGTGCGGATGATGAGTGGATTGGGCGCAACGGACTCGGCCACGCGCCGATAGGTTTGGTACTGTTCGTCCTCGCTCGGCAGAGTTTGCCGGTTCAGATAAAGAAACTCGGTGCGATAAAGACCGATGCCTTCGGCGCCGAACTCGGAAACGGCATTCACGTCTTCGGGCAGTTCGATGTTCGCTGAGAGCACGATGTGGTGTCCGTCGCGCGTGGTGGACTTCGTCTCGCGTAGCTCCTTGAGTTTGGCGACAACTCTGATCCGCCTCGACTCGAGTTCGCCGTAGTAGGCGAGCGTTTCCGGCTTTGGATCGACAATGATCAGGCCGTTGGTGCCATCGACGAGCACCTCCTGGCCGGTCTCCAGTATGTCGGTCGCGTTGTGCAATCCGACGACCGCTGGAATGTTGAGCGACCGCGCAAGGATCGCAGTGTGCGAGGTGCGGCTGCCCAGATCGGTCGCGATGCCCAGCACGCGCTCCTTCTGCATCGTGGCGGTATCGGAGGGCGTGAGGTTGTGCGCGATGAGAATGTGCGGTTCGGTCAAGGCGAGAAAGGGCTTGGGCGCTTTACCCTGGAGATTGTGAATGACGCGTTTCATCACATCCTGGATGTCGAGCGCGCGTTCACGCAGATAGGGATCATCCATCTTGCTCAACGTCTCGACGTATTTGGTCGCGACCTCCTGAAACACCCACTCGACATTGCAAAGATCGGTCTCCAGTTTGCGCAGCACCTCATCGATGAGGGTGCGGTCTTCCACGACCAGAAGATGCGCGTCGAAGATGCTTGCGTCCTTGGCGCCGATGGAGTGGGCGATCTTCTGCTGCATCTCGAGGATCTGCACCCGTGTCTGGATGAGCGCGGCCTCGAACCGGCCGATCTCGTGCGCGATTTGTGAGCGCTCGATGCGGTAGCGCGCCACATCGTCCAAATCGTCCCGGACCACGTGCACCTTGCCGCGCGCGATCCCAGGCGACACGCCTGCTCCCTGAAACCGAGTCTCCGCCCGCGCCGCGCCGCTCATGCCGGCGTGATAGTAGCCGCGAGATCAGTCGCGGGAAAGCTTTCTCGACCGTCTTGGCCCCGGAATTCGAAGTTCCAACATCCAAGCTCCAAAGAAATTTCCAAGCAGCTGAGACGCAGGTGGCTTTGCGCGTAAGCGCTTTAGTCTTCGTTGAATTTGGAATTGATCAGTTCTTCCAACTCCTGAAGCGCTTTGGCCGCATCCGATCCGACGCAGCGGATGCGCAACTTGGAGCCTTGCCCCGCCGCCAGCATCATCAAGCCCATGATACTTTTGCCGTTGACCTCTTCGCTTTCCTTCGCCACCCAAACTTCGGCACGGTAGCGGCTCGCAATCCGCACGAACATCGCTGCCGGTCGCGCGTGCAGGCCGAGGCGGTTCACGATTGTAATCTCCTTCTCAACTTTTTGTTCGCGCTCCTCGGTGCTGGCGCGGCGACGCAGTAACGGCATTAGATCGATGTCTTGTTGTTTGTGATGGTGCTCGGGATTGAAACTGATCGAGCATGCGCACGATTACCAACACGAGCACGATTGCAGTTGGTCATGTTGATTTTGTTTCCATCAGGTTGAGCAGCTTCGCGTTAAATTCGACGGCGCTGTTCTGGCCGAGTCCTTTTAGTTTCTGATCCATCGCCGCGACTTCGATCAGCCGCGCGATGTCGCGCCCCGGGCGCACGGGAATGGTGACGTGCGGCACTTTCAGACCGAGGATCTCGTAAAATTCCTGATCCAACCCGATCCGATCGACCGATTCCAAATCCTGCCACTCCTTTAAGGTGACGACGAGGTCGAGCCGCTTCTCGATGCGAATACTGCCGATGCCGAAAACTGAGGCCACATTGATGATGCCGATGCCGCGCACTTCCATATGATTGCGCGTTAGCTCGGGCGCGGTCGCCATCAACTCGCGGCCTTCCAATGAAGTGATCCGCGTCACGTCGTCGGCGACCAAACTATGGCCGCGCTCAATCAAACCGAGCACGCACTCGCTTTTGCCAATGCCGCTTTGTCCGCGAATCAGCACGCCAATACCAAGAATATCGACCATGCTGCCGAACTCGGTGACGGTCGGCGAAAAATCCATTTCCAGCGTGATCGTGGCCGCGTTGATAAACTTCATCGTGATCATCGGCGTGCGGAACACCGCGATCCGTGCTTGCTCGGTCACCTCGAGCAACTCCGGGGCAAGATGAAACCCGCGCGACATGACCAGACATGGAATCCGACGCGCGCACAATTCGCGGAAACGCTGCGCGCGCACGTTGCGGGTGAGACTTTTTAAATAGGAATGCTCGGCTGCGCCCAGCACCTGCACCCGTTTTTCGGCGAAATAGGTGTAGAATCCGGAGAGCGCGAGCCCCGGGCGATTAATTGTCGG
>QHPZ01000052.1 GCA_003219225.1 Verrucomicrobiota bacterium
GCGTCGCTGTCTGGCCATCGTAAAGATAAGTTATGGATTTACTATCGTTGAAAACTTTTTGATAAACGCGGCCCTGCAAATCTCGATTGAATGTTGTGATCTCTGGGGGAGTGCTTGGATCGCTGATCGTCGCCAGTTGGCCGCAGCTGCACCAGCCGAACGTCGTCGTCCGGTTTTGCGGATCGGTGATCTTGGTCAAGTGCCGATTGGCGTCGTATTCGCGATACGTCCAGAGGCCGCGCCGATCTTTGCTCGCTCCGAGATCCAGCATCATGACCTGAGTATCGACGCCGTTGACATACTTTGTGTACTTGAGTTGTGTTGTCGTTGCGTCTGGGTACGTCATCAGAGTGGGTCGGTCTAGATTGTCGTAGTCTGTAGTGACCGTGTACGCGTCAGCTTCGTTGGTGACCGTACGAACGCGGTTTGCGCTGTCGTAGGTGAACGACGTAACCACTGACGCACTGTTGAACGGCGGGCTCGTGATTGAGGTGAGATAGCCAATCGGATGTGCAGTCGTGCCGTCGCCATAGCTGTAGGTCGTGATCTCGTGTTTGGCGTTCTCACGCGTGAGGATTTGGCCGTATGTGTTGTAGGTGAACGTGGTCGGCTGGCCAGCCGCATCGGTGCTCGTCAACGGCTCATGCAGCGAGTTGTATGTGTAGCTTGCAACTATATCTGCCAGCGCACCGAAGGGGTCAGTGCTCGCGCCCGCTGGATTTTCTTGGTAGGCGGTCAGCAGATCGATATTGTTCGTGTCGTAGCGATAAGTTGTAACTCGCAGGCGCGGGTCGGTTGCCTTTGTGAGTTTCCCAATGCTGTTGTACTCGTAAAGCGACGATTGCGTGGAGCCGTCCCCCAAAATGCGTGCGACTTGGCTTGGATTGCCACTTGAGCCGGCGTGATTCGTGTCGGACTGACCGACATAGGCGTACCACATTCGGTTCTCCAGTGGCGCCTTCTCACTCGTGGCAATTCCTGAAGCCGTTCTGTGGCGTGAACATCTCGATTGACTTCTTGTCCCAGTAAAACGTGTTGGCCACAGCGAGGCCGGAGTTAGTCATACCAGCGGGCGCGACTGTTTCACTGTCGCCGATCCCCGGCGCATTATCGCGAAACTCAACCCGCTCCTTGCCCGTCAACGGATCCGTTATTTCGATCCACTTGTTCGTCCCGGTCTGGCCCGTCGCGAACGTGGTTGTTCCGTACGGCGTGGTCAGGGAATCGATAAAATTGCTGCCGCTGGCGTAATGGAATTGCGACTGAATCCCGACTGGATCGGTGATGGTCGTCAGCTTGCCATCGGGGTAGCTGAAGGTCGCGAAGCGGCCAAAGGGGTCAGTCACTTTCGTGATCTTTAGTGGATCGTCGTTTTCGTATGAAATGGTCGTCGGCGGATTGAGTCCATCACTTAGTGTTTTGATGCGGAAAGAGCCGTCGTAGCCAATCGTGACCGCATTGCCCGCCGGATCGACAACTTGCGTCATGAAAATCTTTCGCGGGTAGTACAGCGCGCCATCGGCCAAGGCAAAGATCTGTTTCGCCCCATCCGGCAGACGCCTTTCGTAGCTGGTTGAGCTGGTGCGCATCAACAGAGCGTGGCTCTGAGGGTCGGCCAAATAACTCTGTGATCCGGAGTCAAATCCAGAATAGATCTCTGCGCCGCCGCCGGCGACGTACACCGAAGCCCTCGCCGACGAAATGTTTGGGTCATCAACTACGTACGACAGCCAATTAAACGTCCATTTCGGCCCTAGATTGGAAAACGTGAACGTCTGCGGCTGTTGATTATCGCGCTGATTATAGGTGACGGTGAACTCAACGACGGTTCCTCGTGGCGGCGTGTATCCCACTGGCGTGTCTTCAATATTGAGACTAGCCAACATCGAGTGGGCGCTGTAATGCGCCATTCCATGACACTTTTGATCGCCGCCATTCTTTCTGTCCCACGGCTTCGTGTACGGAGGCGTCGTGACCTTGACCGTCATTGGAACTACGAGCTCAGTCCAGCCATGCGGGCAATAAGGTAGAAAACCAACATAAACGATGGACGATGAGCCAAGCACCTTCAGATCGGGCGCCGTTACAACAGATAGACCATTCAACGTTGTCGACGCATGATAAACCGAGGGAAAGTTCGTGACTGGAGTAGCGACAGCCGTTCCGTCCTCACCTGATGCTGTAAAACGATAGGCGTAGCTCTGCCCGCACTGAGACTCGATCACGGGATCACACCCGATTACAACATCGTAAGCCGTGCCGGAAATCAGACCCGCGTAGGTGACGTTAACGCTGTACAACTTGGCAACGTCTTCTCCGTCACAATACGTAGCGATATCTGTCGGAGTCTGTGCCACCGCCGCGCCGTACCACATGATCTGCACGAGCAGCAAGGCGAGCAACTTCATTGGTTGAGGCGATAAGGCTTTTCGGCTGAGATACGCTTTCATTTGCTTCGCATTGCAACCGAGACAGCTTTGCGCACGCAACTGAAACAGTTGCGAGTTGTTCACAGCAATTCACAGGACGCCTCAGGGTGCCGATCCCCCAAAAATTTTCTGGAATCTCGATCCGTAAATCGCGGAGAATTATTTACGTGAGGACCGGCTCTCGTGGGCGACCGAGACGCGCAGTCATGAAAGGTGGGCGGCGCTCGGAACGTATGAATCACGTGCGCTTGCCATCGCGGCTATCCCTGGCAAAGCGACGCAATATTGCGCTCTTGTCTTTGCTCCGCGCGATTGCGCGCGAGAGCCGAACGCGCAAGCTGCAGAAGTTCCATTCGATTCGCGAAGTTGCCAATCATTTCCAGGTTTCACCGACAGCGGTAGCCCGCATTTTCGAACAGTTGAAGGGAGAGGGGCTGCTCAGCGCCAGTTGGGGATCGCGCACGATGATTGCCGGCGCAAAGCGCAGGCCGCGCGCTGCTGGCAAGTAAGCGACGGCCGCGCTGCCGTTTGCGCTGCGCCGCAGGCCAATCGGGGCCGCGGCGGTTTACAGGGCGACTCACGGTGGTAGATTCCGCCCCGACCGCAATGGAACAGAATCCACCATCGTTTCCGTCGCCGGAAGAGTTGAAGACGAAGATCACGGAGTTCATGAAAGAGAACTTCGGGGATCGCGTTTCGGTCGCGACTTTTCCTGCGCCGGAACCGGCCGCATCGGCGGGCGAGGAGGAAAAGCCGGAGAAGATCGACAATCAGGAGTTCGAGTTCAAATTTCTGCCGCGCGATATCAAGGCGCACCTCGACCGGTTCGTGATCAAACAGGAGGAGGCGAAGAAGGTATTGGCGATCGCGGTGTGCGATCATTACAACCACGCCAAATATTTGCGTCAGCTGGAGAAGGAAGACGCCAAGCGCGCCGAGCAGCTCGAATACACAAAGCAAAACGTGATTTTGGTCGGGCCGACCGGCGTTGGGAAAACCTACCTCATCAAGCACATCGCCGACTTGATCAAGGTGCCGTTTGTCAAAGCCGACGCGACCAAGTTCAGCGAGACCGGTTACGTCGGCGGCGACGTCGAGGACCTGGTGCGCGAGCTGGTGCACAAGGCCGACGGCGACGTGAACCTGGCGCAGTTCGGCATCATTTACATCGACGAGATCGATAAGATCGCCGCGGCCGGCAATTTGATCGGACGCGACGTAAGCGGGCGCGGCGTGCAGACCACGTTGCTCAAGCTGATGGAGGAAACCGAAGTGCCGGTGCGGAGCATGAATGATATCCAGGCGCAGCTCCAGGCCGCGTTCGAGTTTCAGCGCAAGGGCAAAGCCAGACGCGACACGATTAACACGCGCCACATTCTGTTCGTCGTGAGCGGCGCGTTCGAGAAATTGAAAGAGCAGGTCGCGCGACGCGTGCGCCAGGGGCAGATCGGGTTCAGCGCCGAGCCGATCCAGGTGATGGACAACGAATTGTTCCAGCACGTCACGACCCAGGATTTTGTCGAGTACGGTTTCGAGCCGGAATTCATCGGGCGACTGCCCGTGCGGGTTGTCTGCGAAGAGCTCGACGCCGGCGATCTGTTCAAGATCATGAAATATTCCGAGGGCAGTTTGCTCCGCCAGTACGAGCTCGCATTTCGCGCCTATGGAATCGAGATCAGCTTCGAAGACGAAGCGCTGCGGCTGCTTGCCGAATCGGCCGCGAAAGAAAAAACCGGCGCGCGCGGCTTGCTCACGGTGTTCGAGCGACTGTTCCGCGATTACAAATATTATTTGGCCGGCTCAGGGGTAAGCCAGTTGCGGGTGACTATCGATCTTGTGCGCGAGCCGCAGCGCGTGCTCGAGCGCTTAATGGCCGAAGGTCACAAAGAGGAAACCAAAGCGCTGGAGGCGGACGCGCGGCAGTTCGCTGAGAGTTTCCGGCGCGAACACGGGATCGAGTTGATCTTTGAGGAATCGGCGATCCAGCGTCTGACCGAGCGCGCCCAGGCCGAGCGCATGACGATCGCGGAACTTTGTGCGCATTTGTTCAAGGACTTCCAATTCGGTCTCGGGCTGATTCAAAAAAATACCGGCCGGACAAAATTCGTGCTCGATCGCGCGGCCGTGGACGCGCCGGACAAATTTTTGAGCGAGCTGGTCGTGCAATCGTATTATCCGATCGCTTCGGCGGCGTCTGCGACCCGGAGCTAATCGTCCCCATGAAGCGCCCGCTTATCGCTACGCTTATCATTGGTTTGCTGGTCGCAACGAGCATCGTCGCTCTGCACGCGAGCGGGATATTGCGGCCGGTCGGCCGCCTGGTTGCAGATTTCATTTCGCGCGAGGCCAGGATCAACCGAGTGGCGATTGATTTCTGGCAGTATTTGCTCGTGGTTGTTTTCTCGTTCGGCGTCGCAGCGTTTACCTTGACCAGTGCGCGCCGGGCGCGCTCGATCTGGCTGGCGGCGTCGCTGTTGATCGAGCTGGTGGCGCTCACGTGGGTTTGCTCACTTTACGGCGTCCTATTTCAGCCGCTGCCGGCGATTCTGACGGTTGTGCTGGCGGTGGTTGTTGCTGAAGCGACGGTCACATTCACAACGCGCACTCGGGCCGGTTTGGCGCGTTCATTGTTCGCCGGGCGGTTGTCGAAGGAACAAATCCATCGGGCCATTGCCGGAGAGATCCCGGTCGAAACCGAAGCGCGCACCTGTGAGGCGACGGTGGTGGTTTGCGATATCGCGAACAAATACGATCTGGTCGACGATGCCGAGCCAGGCGCATTTGCCCAATCGGCGCAAAAGTTCCTTCGCCACACGACCGAGCTCTTTCTCAAAGCCGGCGGCTATATCGCCGCCGCGGACGGCGAAGGTGTCGTCGCGATTTTCGGTTTTCCCGATGTCGATGCCGAGCACGCGAACAAAGCGGTGCGCGTCGGGCTCGAGCTGGTGCAGGCGTTTCGCGAATCGCGCCAGAAAAATGATGGCGACCACTTCGGCAACTGCGATGTGCACCTTGGCGTTAGTTCCGGCATGATGATCGTGGCGCCGTTAAAAGACGGGCAATGGCCGGGTCTCTTTACCGCGGGTGAGCCAGTCGAGCT
>QHPZ01000241.1:0-2606 GCA_003219225.1 Verrucomicrobiota bacterium
GCCGGTGGACGTGGGCGATTATTAAGCGCCATTTGCGACTGTAGCCACGCGCCTATAGCGCGTCCGGCGACGGCCCGCAGGGCCCGTGGCTAGAGCAGCTTCCGCCGCAATAATTCAAAGGCCGCCTGTGCGGTCAATTCTTTAAACGTCTCGCGTTCACTCGGGAAAAAATATTTCTTCACGAGCGTCTCAGCGGGCGAAGCGAGCGCGATGTACACTGTGCCGGCCGCTTTCTTCTCTGATCCGCCGCCCGGCCCCGCGATGCCGGTGGTCGCCAGCGCATATGTCGATCTTGCGCGTGTGTGCGCGCCCTCAGCCATGGCCCGTGCGACCGGGTCGCTCACCGCGCCGTGCTTCTCGATGAGCTTGGGATCGATCGCGAGGATATCGATCTTCGCGTCGTTGGCGTAACAGACGTGGCCGGCCAGGAAAACTTCCGAGCTGCCGGGCACATTTGTGATTCGGTTTGCGAGCAAACCACCGGTGCAGGATTCGGCGATGGCAAGGGTTTGCTTTCGTTGCGCGAGCAGTTTCACCAGCACCTGTTCGAGAGTTTCGTCGGTCGTTGAAAAGATCCACGATCCAAGCTCGCGGCGGATGATCTCATCGGCGCGCGCGACTGCGTCCGGTTTACCGATAATGCGAACGTCGACTTCGCCTGGCCGGGCACAGTAGCCAAGCTCCACGTCGGGGACCGCGAGCACTTTGTCGCCGACCGCCTCTTCGATGGTTGACTCGCCGACACAGGCAATCTTGTAAAGCCGGCGCTCCATCGCGGACGTTCGAACAATCCCGCGCAAGATCGACATCGCCGACTCGCGAAACATCGGCTGCAACTCGCGCGGCGGCCCCGGCAAAACGAAAATGTGCGGTGAAGGGATTTGCGAGTTGATGTTGGCCTTCAGGTAGAAGCCCGGCGCGCTGCCGTTTTCATTCGCAAGAATTTGGCCGCCGCTCGGCACATCGGCCTGTTTCGCGACGCGTTCAGTCCATTTTATGCCGCGCTCCTTGAATCGCCGTTGCAGATTAGCAAGCAACTGTGCGTTTCGTTCCACTTTCAAACCGAGCGATTGCGCGACCAGTTCACACGTCAGGTCATCGCTCGTCGGGCCCAGCCCGCCGGTGACAAACAAAATGTCGGAGCGCACGAATAATTGCTCCAGTGCATCGCGAATCTGCGCGCCATCAGGAACAACGCGCTGCTCTTCGATTCGCAACCCGAGCGGCAAAATCTCGCGCGCGATGAAGCTCAGGTGCGCCTCGCGCACATCGCCCAGCAAAAGCTCGGTGCCGGTGCTGAGGAGAACCGCGCGCATGCAAAATCGACAATAGAACAAGTGGCATGCGCTTCCAGCGCATGAATTTCATCGGCCGGATGCCGATGCCACTTTACGCCGCGTCTTTGTCCTGCTTCTTGCGAATGAGCGGGGCGCCCGCGAGACGAACAGCATCGAGTAAGCCGCGTTCTTTGCGCAGTTTCACCAGCCAGTTGCGTTGCACGTCAGTCAAAGCTTGCGGCGCATTTTTGGTTTTGTCTGCGGCGGCGTAGAAATCGAGCATGATCTGCACAGTAGTCTGGTCGCTAATCGGCCAGAGCGTCATGAGCAAGTTTTGCGCACCGACTTGAATGAAACCGCGACGCAAGCCCAGTACGCCTTCGCCGGCTCGGGCTTCACCTGAACCGGTATAACAAGCCGATAGAACAGCGAGCCAGGTTTAGCGAAGGAAACAAAGCTGAGATCTGCATCGGGACTCACAATCACCGTCGTGGTGCCGGCGGGTAGCGCTTTCTCTATCGGCGCCCAGACTTGGTTGTTGAGCACCTTGAGAACGCTACTCAAGGTCGCTTCATCCGTTTTTACGACGAAATAGCTTCCGACGCCAAGGGTTCCGTGATGTAACCATCGCCCTAGCGGACAACGCGCTTTGTGCAGCCAAGCGGCTACGGATCAGGCCGCGTCTTTGTCCTGCTTCTTGCGAATGAGCGGGAGCTTTTTGCCCTCGACCACGGCGCGATTGATCGTGACCTCGGCGATATCCTCGCGGCTGGGCACGTCATACATGATGTCGAGCATGATGCGCTCGAGCATCGAACGCAGAGCGCGCGCGCCGGTCCCTTTCGTGACTGACTGCGCGGCCAACGCGCGCAGCGCGTCTTTGGTGACGGTGAGCCGCACCCCTTCCATCGAGAAGAGCTTCGTATACTGTTTGATCATCGCGTTCTTCGTCTCGGTCAGGATCGCGACCATCTCGTCCTCCGTCAGCGTGTCGAGCGAGCTGACCACCGGCAAGCGGCCGATGAATTCCGGAATCATTCCGAACGCGAGCAGGTCTTCCGGTTCCACATGACGAATCGCTTCTTTCCTCAGCGCGTCTTCGACTTCGAGCGTCGGACTGGCGAAGCCCATCACTTTTTGGCCGATTCGTTTTTGAATGATTTTGTCGAGGCCGATGAATGCGCCGCCGCAGATGAACAGAATCTTTTCGGTGTTGACCTGAATGTATTCCTGGTGGGGATGCTTGCGACCGCCCTGCGGCGGAACGTTGCATGTCGATCCTTCGAGGATTTTCAGCAATGCCTGCTGCACGCCTTCACCGGAGACATC
>QHPZ01000241.1:2632-3210 GCA_003219225.1 Verrucomicrobiota bacterium
CCGATCTTGTCGATCTCATCGATGTAAACGATCCCGATCTCGGCGCGTTTCACGTCGTAATCGGCGTTTTGGAGCAATCGCAGGATGATGTTCTCAACGTCTTCTCCGACATAGCCGGCTTCGGTCAGCGTTGTCGCATCGGCGATGCAAAACGGGACATCGAGAATCTTGGCGAGCGTCTTGGCGAGCAGCGTTTTGCCCGAACCGGTCGGCCCGATTAAAAGGATGTTGCTCTTTTCGATCTCGACCTCGGCGAAAGGATCGGGCTGAAAAGCCGATGATGAATCAGTTGGCGTTGCGCTCGATGTTTGGAGAACGCGCTTAAAGTGGTTGTGGACCGCGACCGAGAGCGTCTTCTTTGCGATTTCCTGGCCAATGACATACTGGTCGAGCGCGCGGCGAATTTCTACCGGCTTTGGAACCCTGATGTTGGAAGATTGCCGACGCGCGTCTTCGTTCAGCTCCTTATCGAGGATGCTTTTGCAGACGTTGATGCAGCTGTCGCAGATGTAAACGCCGGGACCGGCGATGAGTTTGCGCACCTCGGCATGGCTCTTGCCGCAGAACGAGCACATCGT
>QHPZ01000241.1:3233-5673 GCA_003219225.1 Verrucomicrobiota bacterium
CTTGCGCGCCATCGCCGCCTCGAGGCGGTCGCCCGAAGGCGGCATCACTCCATCGAGACCTTTGAGTTCCTTGCGAGACTTGATCACCTCGTCGACCAACCCATAATCCTTCGCCTCCTGTGCCGACATGTAATAATCGCGATCGGAATCAAGTCGCACCTGTTCCTCCGGCCTGCCGGTGTGCTGCGCGATGATCCGGATCAGGCGCTTCTTTAACTTAAACATGTAGTCGACCTGCCGCTCCACGTCGCTGGCCGCGCCCTGCGCGCCGCCGGAGACCTGATGGATCATGATGTCGGAATTCGGCAGCGCGAACCGTTTGCCCTTCGTCCCGGCGCACAGCAACACCGCGCCCATGCTCGCGGCCATGCCGATGCAATAGGTGACCACGTCGCAGGTCAGGAACTGCATCGTGTCGTAGACCGCCAGCCCCGCCGTCACCGAGCCACCGGGCGAGTTGACGTAAATGTTGATATCCTTTTTCGAGTCTTCCATTTGCAGGAAGAGCAACTGCACGATCACCAGATTGGCCACGTGATCATCGATCTGGCCGACGAAAACGATCCGATCCTTGAGCAGGCGCGAGTAAATGTCGTAGCTGCGTTCGCCCCGCCCGGTCTGCTCCACCACCATTGGAACAAGAATCGATTGCGAGACGTTTGCGCTGGAGTCACTCATGAATTTTCTGCGGCGTTTTCTGCAGCCGGTTCGACGCTAACATTCGCCTTCAGGAAATCAAGAGTCTTACCGAGCAGTATCTGTTCCGCGAACGCGTCGAGCCCGCTGTGTTCTTCAATTTCCTTGCGCATCTTGTCAGCCGAAACGTTATAACGCGCGGCTTCCTGCCGGATGCGAAGATCGACATCTTCACGCGTGACTTTGATTGCCTCGCGCTCGGCGATGCGCTCGAGAATGAAATTGGTCTTCAATCGATGCGCCGCGACCGAGCCGGCCCCTTCGATAAGCTCCTTTTCTTTTCCTTTGAGGATTTCATCCGGCACACCGCGCTCGCGATTTCGATGCACCAGTTCGTTCAATGCGCGGCGCGTTTCGTTTTTCAACAGCGGCGGCGGCAGATCAAAGCTGGTGTGCTCGTCAAGGAACTTGAGGATCTGCGCTTCTTTGGCGCGCTCGATCTCATGTTTCTTCTGGTGCTCGAGGTCGTGCGCGATCATCTGGCGAAGATCGACAAGTGATTTGCCCGGCACCAGTTTCGCCGCCATCGCATCGTCGACCGGCGGCAGCACGCGTTCCTTGATCTCGTTCAGTGTGACTGCGTAATCGGCTTTCTTCCCCGCGAGCTCGGCCACGGGCAAATCCGCAGGAAATTCCACCTGCACGCTCCGCGTCTCAGCCGGTTTCATCTCGGCGAGCTGCTCGCAAAACCGGGGCAAAAAATTGTCCGGCGCAAGATGGAGCCAGAATTTTCTGCCGCCCTGAAGATTTTTGCTCGCGTTCGGGGCAATCTCGCGGATTGGCCGCCCCTCGATCGCGCCATCGAAGTCGAGCACGGCAAAATCGCCCATTTGCAAGCCGCGGCCCGGAACATCGACAAAATCGGCCGCTTGCTCGCGCAAACGTTCCACCGCCGCGTCGATCTCCGCTTCCGACACTTTTGTGTCCGGCAACGACACGCGAATGTTTTCGTAGTCCGGCAGGTCAAACTCCGGCGCGGTCACGACCGTCGCGCGGAACCGCATCGATTTGTCCTCGCCGAACTGCACATCCTCAACATTGCTCAGCGCAGCGACGCGCAGTTGCTTCTGCGCGATCGCGTCATGATAACTTTTCGAGACGAGTTTCTTCGTCACCTCCTCCTGAATTTCTTTGCGGAATCTTTTTTCGATAACCGAGCGCGGCGCTTTGCCCGGCCGATAACCTGGAATCTTGGCATACCGCGCGAAATTGTTCGCGATCGTGTCCCACTCCTTCGCAACTTCCTCCGGCGGCAGCTCAATCCGCAACGTCGAGATCGATTCCGGTTTTTTTTCCACTTCAACTTTCATTGGAGGACTAAACGCTACCGTCGCGCGGAAGCGCCGGCAAATTCGGTAGGGCGAGACTCTGTCGAGCCGACGAATCAATTCTACGGCTCCGCAGAGCGTCGCTCTACCCAAACACGCATTCGCCGCGCACGTAAACAGAGTGCGTGCGCGAGATGCCGAACCAGTAGGCAATTTCACGGTAGTCTTCGCAATCGAAGACCGCGAAATTGGCCAGCTTGCCGGACTCCAGCGATCCAATTTTGTCACCGCGGCCCAACGAGTACGCGGCATTAATCGTCGCCGCCGTGATCGCCTCGGCGGGCGACATTTTCATTTGCGTGCAGGCGAGGGAGACCACCATCGGCATTGAGGGCGTAGGCGACGAACCGGGATTGAAATCCGTCGCGAGCACAACGGCCAGGCCGGCCTCGATCATGTCGCGCGCGCGCGGATAA
>QHPZ01000053.1:0-574 GCA_003219225.1 Verrucomicrobiota bacterium
CGCCCGTTTGGTCTTACCCCGGCTGGCACAAAGCTGTTTGCCGAGATTGAGTCGTTCTTTGCGGCATTGAGCGAGCTGCCAAATCAGGTGCGCGGCCACGCGACGGGGCGATTACGCCTCGCTGCACCGGCAACGATCCTGCGTCGTTATCTCCCCAAAATTTTTGGTGAGTACAAACGGCGTGACCGCGATTTCCATCTTACTCTTTTCGAAGCCAACCAGGCCATTGCGGAGGACCTGCTGCGCAAGCGCGAGATCGATGTCGCGATCACCGAGTCGGAAGGAAAGCCTGCGTCCTCGATCAATTCGTGCGAGCTCCTGCGGTTGCCTTTGGTCCTTATCACCCCGCAGCGGACCACCTTTCGCAAGCTGGCCGACTTCTTCGACGGTGACTCGCCATCGCAAAGTTTGATTTCATTGCGAGCCGAAGAAGTGATACCGAAACATTTTCATGCCGGTTTGCGAAAGATCGGATTGTCGTGGACCCCGGAGATCGAGGTGAGCTCTCTCGAATTGATCGACCAGTACACCGCGCTCGGCTTTGGCGTCGGTCTTTCCGTCGTTGTGCCCGGGC
>QHPZ01000053.1:598-4291 GCA_003219225.1 Verrucomicrobiota bacterium
ACTTACCGGTCCGGCGGCAACATTTCTTGGTGATGTGAAGAAACTCGCCGAACGGCTGGGCCGCTAAATACTGGAGCAGAGATCGGTTGCGCTAATCGCTTTCGTCTTTGAGCATCGACTTGAGCTGGTCGCGCAACTCGGCTGGATCTTTGTGACCGTGTGCGGAAACGGCGTGTTGCACGGCGGCGTCGAGCACTTCTTGTTCGGTGCCGGAGATTTTCAACGAACAATTCTTGTCACTTGGGTAATCTCTGCAATCGATCGATTTTCTTTGTGCCATGGTGAACTTCCTTTTGAGTCTTCCTCACGTTATTCCTCTTCCGAAGAGCGCGCGAGCGAATCTATTTTAGTGTCCAGTTAATGGTGGAAATGAGTTTTTTCCACTGCGCGCGTTCGGCGTCGGAGAGATCGGAGGCGCGATGGTCGCGCGTCCAGCGGAGGAACGCCTTGGCCAGACTGTAGCGCGAAAAATCGGGCACCTGCGTGCTGAAGATTTCCGTGATGGAACGGTCGCGCTGATTGGTCGCGGCTTCGCTCACATCCCAGCCGAGCTCGTTCTTCGCCACTTCGACGAGAGTTTTTCTGAGCAAATCTTCGACGGCTGGCTGTTCGACCGGACCTTCGTAGGCGTCTTTAGTCCGGATCACAGCTTTATTGCCGAGGGAGTGGACGAGAATCTCCTGGTTGCGTGCCTGATCGGCGGCGGTGTCGGAATCGAGGAGCGCAGCGACCTTCAATTTATGCGCGTGGAGAATGGTTGCGTAATAAACGACTTTGCCCGCCTGACTGGCCGGCAACAGCGTGATCTTGTCGTTAAGATCGACAATGTTTGCCTCACGCAATAATTGCGCGACGGCGTCGACGTACCAGTAGTCGGTCAAGCACTCGAGCACGAGATTGCGCTGTTGCGAGAAAAGGCTTTGCGCCAAATCGTAGCCAAGCGCTTCCTGCAACGGGAGAAGCGCGACCGGATCCTGCGCCGTGACGCGCGTGCGCACTTTTGTGCCGACGTTGCGATCGGTCATCTCGACCACGCGCACGAGGTCGAGCTCATCAGGGCCGACGAGGAACGGCGAGTGCGTTGTGTAAAGGAGCTGGTTCTTTTCCGCCAAACGCGAGATGGTGCCGCGGAAATCGCGCTGCTTGAGTCCGTGCAGACTTAGCCCCGGTTCATCGAGCAGAAGAACCGCGTTTTTGTGTCTGTCCGCGGCCTCGGCGAAAAAGACGACGAAGAACGAGACCAACCACTGAAAACCTTCCGAGCGTTGGTCAAGCTCGATCTCGACGCCGAGATCGTCTTCGACCACGACTTTGAGATACTGGCCGTCGGCGACAACGCGGAGCCGGTCGGCCTCGACGCGTTTCGCGTCCGGCACCCAGACGCGGCGCAATTCTTCGGTGAGGCGCACACTAGCGGCATTGAGTTGATAAGATCGGCGGTCGAGCTGGTCGCGATATTTCTGCAGAGCCGCGGCATCGCCGATGCCCGGCTCAGTCGTTTTGCCCAAATCGGAAAGGTCGCGCGCGCTGAACCCGAGCAAACGCAACAAACAAATATTGCCATAGTCGTACTGATCGTCGAGCAGACCGTTTTCAATTCGCTGCCCAAGGTGCTCGAGGTGAATGATTGGCCGGACCCGGAAAAAATCGCGGAACCGGACGAAGATCGGCAGGCGCTGATGCAAGACTTTGAGGGCGTCGTAGCGACGCTGCTCCGCGGTGACCGCGGACATGAGGTCATCGTAACGTTTTTCCTCAGTCGCGTTTCCTTCCTCGATGAGCGGGAACACGCGTTCCAACCACCCTTTCAATTCAGCCGCGCGATTGGCTTTGATTTCGTCGTTGTCGCTCCATTGCCGCGTGATCGCATCCAGTTCGGCGCTCGGCCGCGGCGTCGGCACCACGCCCGGGCTAGGCGGTTGGACGCGCGCGTCGAGGTGCGCGCATGAGCGCACGAGGTCTTTTTTGATGTCGCCGTATCGGACCGGTGCCGGCCCGCCAATCAACGCGTGCCAGCTGCTGTTATCGGGTCTGCGGCCGTAGAGATATTCGCACTCGCGGAACTCAGCCGGCAGCGCCTCCTTGTCTTCGGGCTCGAGAAGAAATTGCGCTTCGACAATGGTCGTGTCCTCGAGGCGCACCTTGCCGGTGATCACGTCGTTGAACTCCGAGCGGGGATAATCGCGCAGCGCGCTGAAATTGCGGATCTCGCCCGGGGGATTGATTTTTTGCAGTGCCTCGAGCAGCGCGGTCTTGCCCGATTCGTTAGGCCCGACCATGATCGTCTTGGCCGGCTCGATATCGAACCACCCGGAGTCGCGGATGCTGCGGTATTTACGAACGCGTGCTTTTTTCAGGCGCATGATTCTCCCTCCGGTTTACCCCTGGCCTTTTCGCAGGTCGGCCAAATCCTTGAGCACCTGCTCGCTGTGCTCGACTGGTTTCACGCCGGTGTAAACCTTCGCGATCTTGCCTTCCGGATTAATGATGAAGGTGTTCCGCGCGGCCATGGTTGCGCCCTGATACTCCATGGTCGATCCGTATTGCGCCGAAATTTTCCCGCCGGGGTCGGCCAGGAGTTTGAAGGTGAGACCTTCTTTGGCGCAAAATTGCTTGTGCGAGTCCGGGTTGTCGACGCTCACGCCCAAAACGACCGCGCCGGTTTGATTGTATTTGTCCAGATCGCGCTGGAAATTTTTCGCTTCTATCGTGCAGCCGCTCGTCATGTCTTTCGGATAAAAGTAGAGGACGACCCACTTGCCGCGAAAATCTTTCAGGTTCACCTGGCTGCCGTCACTGGTGGTCAGACTGAAATCTGGGGCGGGCGATCCGGTTTGCGGTTGCATTTGCTTTTCGGTGGCGGCGATCCCGGCCGCGCTCGAGGCGCCGCAGATCGCGATTATTGCGAGAACTATTTTATTCATTTTGTCCCTCCTGTCTCGCCGCCGATCCTATCAGGAACGACTCGCAACAGAAAATCGTGAAAATCTGGACGATTGGGCATTCCACTCGGGCGATCGACAATTTCATCGCCGCGCTTGAGGCGCATGGAATCAAGGCGCTGGTCGACGTGCGTTCGCTGCCGGGGTCGAGGCGTTACCCGCAGTTCAACAAGGAAACGCTGGCCGGCGCGTTGTCCGAGCGGGGCATCGGTTACGAACATTTCCCGGAGCTTGGCGGGCGACGCAAAACGAAGCCGGATTCAAAAAACACCGCCTGGCGAAACGCCTCCTTTCGCGGCTACGCCGATCACATGGAAACGGATGAATTTCGCAGGGGGATTGCGCGACTTGTCGATCTTGCAAATGAAGCCGGCCCGACTGCCCGGCCCGCATCGTCTACGCGAAGCGTTGCGGGCGTGGCGATCATGTGCGCCGAAGCGGTGTGGTGGCGCTGCCATCGCGCGCTCATTTCCGATTTTTTCAAAGCGCGCGGCATCGAGGTGATTCACATCATCGACGAAAAGAAGGCCGAGTCGCATCCATTTACCTCGGCAGCTAAGATTGTGAACGGTGAGTTGAGTTATCACGCCCATTCAATGCTGTAGTGTCCGCTGTCTCAGCGGAACCCCGAGCTTTGCCGCTGAGGACAGCGGCCTCTACAGCCCGGAAAGTGAACAACATCAGCGCGGATCGGTCACGCGACCGAGAAAGAGACACGCACCGCTGGGGACGTGCTGGATGGCGTAAAGGA
>QHPZ01000242.1:0-8819 GCA_003219225.1 Verrucomicrobiota bacterium
TTTATCCTTTCCAGGCCAGGATAGCGCGCGACATGATCGACATCTCGGATGTGTGCGTCGTCAGCAGCAACACAATCGAGCAAGCGATCCACGATTTCGATCAGCAAAAGCCTGTGCGCCTCGTCCCCGTCATGTCGAACTTCGGCGAGCCAACGGCTCTTGATTCCGACGAAAAATCGCCGCGGCATTGGGTGATTTGCGGCGGCACCAGTTTGATTTTGCGCTCACTGCGCTCCTTTTTCGATGTGCAGGCATCCATCCCGCAGGGCTATCTGCCCGACCAGCTCGACGTCTTTGGTGGCCGCAAATCCGATGCAGTTCGCCAGTGGGTTCGAAGGATCAAACGAACGCTGCGCGGCATCTCCTGCCGCTACGAACCCGAAACCACTGCGGCTGCCGCCTCCGAGATTCTGCGCGGCTGCTCTTTTGCCTGGATCGACTACTTTGGAAAAGGAAAAGTCTGGCCGGGCATGATTTTCAAGTCTGGTTCATTTGCGGCGTGTTGCGCACATGGCGTGGTGCCCATCGCGTCGCATGCAGCACCGCCGCCGCCCATTGCGGGCGAGCCGTTTCCGGCCTGGTATTTCGTCAATGCGCACAGCGCGAAATTTCCCGGACCGGGACAGCTCGGTCCGGCGAGCGAAAAAATTCACGCCTGGTATCACCGGCACGCTTCGGCCGCATGCGCCGCGCGCATCTACGCGGAGGTGCTCGCATGACGAGACATTTCGATGACCTCACCATCGCGACGACGGTGCAAAACAACATCGCGTTGTGCATCGCCATGCTGCGTTCGTTCGATGCGAACGTCGGCACGCCTGCCGGGATCATTGTTCTCGACGACGCCTCCGAAATGCCTCCGCACTTTCCAACTTTCAGCGCGCCGGTGTTCACGCTGCGAAATCAAACCGCGGCTGGTTTTTGCAAAGCGGCCGACCGCGCATTGCGCGAGGTACAAACCAAATACGCGCTGCTGGTTGACGCCGACGTCGTGTTCTAGCCGGGCGATTTCGAGGGCGGCTACCACGAGTTCATGAAAAACAACTGGGCGTGGGTAAATTTTCGGCAGACCAGTTTCGAGGGCCGAGCGCAGGACTCGTTTGAACATCCACTGATGCCGCCGTGGGTTTTCGCGGCCGGCAATCAGGTCTTTGCGGCGTGGCAGAAATTCCAGCGTCCGCCGAAACCGCTTCCCGGCGAGCGCATCGCCGCAGTCGACGCCGCGCACTCGAGCTGCGCGCTCGTGAATCTGGAAGCGTTCCGGGCCGTTGACGGCTTCGATCTCGAGTTTTGGCAATGCCAGTCCGATGTCGATCTTAGCCTGCGCCTGCGCGAACGCGGCCATCGTGTCGGCGTGGATCTCAGCTACACCATCAAACACCATGGCGCCGGCGGCAAAACCGGACAATTCGCGCGCGTTCACGATCTGTATCGCGCGCGGCTGCGCCTTTATGAACGCGCGTATCCGCGCAGCCGCCATTATCTGCGACCGACCTTACTTGTTAGGCACGCGCTCGAGCTGATCTGGTTCGCATTAATTGCTCCGTTTAAAAAAGACGGGCGACTCCGGTCGCGCCTCGAACTGCTGAAAGGAGTTTGGAAAGGTTATCGCTGAACCCAATTCGGCCGAAACGATTGGCGCGCTTGCAACTCAGCTCGATTCGCTGCTCGCGAAATACAATCAGCAGTCTGACGAGTCGACGGAGGCTGTGCCGGAATGGATTCTTCCGCCCCGCAGTTGCCAACTGCTACAAGACATTGCCAAGCCTCTCCTGCCCGACAGTCGCGCGTTCGAATTCGGCTCGGGCCGCTCGACTCATGCGCTGCGCCGCACCTTTGCCGGCGTAATCACTCTCGAGCATTCCGCCGATTGGCTGGAAAAGACCGACAACTTCGCCACAGCTCCACGGGATGCGCCGGAACTTGACTGCTTAAAGCGGTCAAGTCTAACGAGTGACTTCGTTACCAAGCGTTCGTTGGATAGCACCTTCGTTCTTCGCCTGACACGTTGCTGGAACAGACTGCGCTTGATCGAATCGTTTAACCTCGCCAAGCACGCCGATGTTCTCGCGCGTCTCAAACAAGCTCGGTTCATTCTCGTGGATAGCCCGCCAAATCCGGCCAAGCGTGAGCACGCGCTCTTTCTCGCGCTGCGTCACGCTGTGCCTGGTGCTGTAATCATGCTCGATGATCTGGAAATTCGCGCGACCGCGCGTTTTGCTCACAGATTTGCGCGCCAAAACCGGAAGCAGTTTCGTTTTTGGCGCGTGAACATCGATCACAAGCTCGGCGTCTTTTTGAAGCTGCGCCCGGGCCGGCTTCACTCCCGGCCGAGTTTGATCGAGTTTGTCGGCACTTGGTTGCGCGCGTGAAGATGAAGATTCTGCTCGGGTCACATCATTTTGCGCCGAGCATCGGCGGAATTGAGACGGCGTCGGAGCTGCTGGCGCGCGAGTTCGTGAAGCTCGGCCACGAAGTGCACGTGATTACGCAGACGGCGGATGGAGATGATTTTCCTTTTCGGGTGATTCGAAGGCCCGGCGCGCGCGAGCTGCTGCGGCAGGTGTCGTGGTGCGATGTGTTTCTCCAGAACAACATTTCGCTGCGCACATTTTGGCCGTTGTTGTTTGTGCGGCGACGGCTGTTTGTCGTGCATCAGACCTGGATTAGAAATCCGCGCGGCGAGATTGGCTGGCACGAACGGCTCAAACATTTTGTTCTGCGTTTCGCCAGATCGATCGCCATTAGCAAAGCCGTGGCCGATGAATTGCCAACACCCGTGCTCGTCATCCCGAATTCATATGACGATGAAATCTTCAGACGTTTTGAAGGAACAGATCGCGCCAGAGATCTCGTTTATGTCGGGCGGCTGGTTTGCGATAAAGGCGTCGATCTCCTGATCGAAGCATTGTCGATCTTGCGAGAGTCCGGCACCGAGACCCGCTTGACGGTGGTGGGCGACGGACCCGACCGCTCCAGATTGGAAAAGCAGGTCGCTGAACTCGCGCTGCAATCGTCGGTGGAATTCGTTGGCAGCGTGAACAGCTTGCAGCTGGCGGAAATCCTCAATCACCATCGTATTCTTGTTGTGCCGTCGCGCTGGCCGGAGCCGTTTGGAATTGTGGCTTTGGAAGGGATTGGGTGTGGCTGCGCGGTAGTCGGGTCCGATCAGGGCGGGTTACCGGAGGCAATCGGCCAATGCGGCGTAACATTTCCGAACAACGATGTGCGCCTTCTCGCCAACGCCCTTAGCCAACTGATCCACAATGCCGCGCAGCGCGACCTGCTGCGAAGCAACGCCAGCTCGCATCTTGCGCGCTTTACGAAACGACGCGTGGCCGAGGCGTACCTCGAATTCATCGAGAAAAATTTGTAGCGCGCCACGATAAAACGCCGGATGAAAGTCGGCGTTTGATGCGCCGATGATCGTCCTCACTCATCCGACGGGAAACGCGAATGTCCGCGCAGTGCTCGAAGCCCTCGAGCATGCCGGCCTGCTTGCGCGCTTCGTGACGACGCTTGGTTGGTCGGAAGTTTCGTATCCACAGCTCGCGTCTCGAATTCGTGGCAAACTCCGCCGCAATTACCAATTGCCCGCGGACAAGATCGACATCCACCCGGTGCGGGAAGCAGTGCGTTTGGTCGCCGGCGCTTTGGGCCTACGCCGGCTCACGGACAAGGAAGCAGCGTGGGCGAGCGTCGACGCCGTTTATCAAAGTCTTGATCGCGAAGCGGCGCGCCGGCTGCGTCATGGCGAGTCCGGCACGCGTGTCCGCGGCGTTTATGCTTATGAAGATTGCGCCGAACAATTGTTCGCGACTGCGGCTGAGCTCGGGCTGAAACGGATTTACGATCTTCCGATCGTTTACTGGGAAACCGCGCAACATTTGCTGCGCGAAGAAGCGGAACGGTACCCGGATTGGGAGCCGACACTCGGCGGCACGCGCGACTCGAAAGCGAAGCTCGCGCGCAAAACACACGAGTTCGCGCTGGCCGATTTGGTCGTTTGCCCGAGCAATTTCGTTCTCGAATCGTTGCCGGCTGAGGCGCGGGAAAAGAAACAAGTTTTGGTCGCGCCTTTTGGGTCGCCGATCGTCGAAGTTCCCTCCAACAGCAAACGCGATGCCGGTCCGCTGCGAGTGTTATTTGCCGGCGCCCTCACACAGCGCAAAGGGTTGGCGGATTTATTTGCGGCGATGAAACTGGTCGATTCCGCGACGGTGCATCTTGTGGTGATGGGCTCGACTGTTTTGCCACTCGACTGGTATCGCGTCAAATTCCGCCATTTGATTTACGAGCGGCCGCGCCCGCATTCCGAGGTGCTCCGACTGATGCGGACGTGCGATGTTCTGGTCCTGCCCTCGATCGTTGAAGGTCGGGCGCTCGTGCAACAGGAGGCGATGGCATGCGGACTTCCTGTGATCGCAACAAAAAATGCCGGCGGCGACGATTTGATCGAGGAGGGCCGCACAGGCTTTTTGGTGCCGATCCGTTCGCCGGAAACAATCGCGGAGAAAATCAACTGGCTTGTGGCGGACCGGTCGCGCATTAGCGAAATGGGCGCCGCAGCCCGGGTACGGGCGCGCGAGTTTACCTGGCGCGCTTACGGTGAGAAGATCGTGGCCGCAATTCGCGAGCTGCTTCGCGCGTAAGATCGACAATCACTCGAAAGCATGAGGCGTTTTCTCAAAAGATATTTCGCGCGTCTCGTGCCCGGTTTTGTTCGCGCGCGGTTGAAAGCGCGAGCGGCAGCAACTTTCAAGGAGCGAGCCAACGCCAACTTCACCCTTGCCGAAACGGACGAAGCCTTGTCCTGCAAAATCGACCTGCATGCTTTGCCTGCGGTGAACGACTCCTTCTCGTTTCAGGCGCCGCTCAGTTGCAAGGATCAGTTGGTCCAATTCACGGCCGCACCCTCCGAGCGCGCCGAGTTCGAGAGCCTGGCGGTGTCGGCATTATTTTGCGCGGCCGATCCGCGCAATCGCGTATTCAGTTTCGAGCCTTCGCCGGTTTTGGTGAAGCGACTTTTGGAAATCCGCGAACTCAATTGTTTCGGCGAGCGGATGCAAATCGAAGCGATCGGGATTGGCGACACGACCAAGCGCGCGGAGATGCTGCTCGACCCAGTGGGCGGGTTCGTGCAGGTGCAACGTTTCGCGCACACGATGTGGGCGGCGCCGGAGCCGATCGCGGTGCAAATCGAGCGCCTCCCGGATGCGGCGGCGCGTCTCGGCGTTGTGCCGCAATTCATCAAACTGGACGTGGAAGGCTACGAGTACGAAGCAATCGCGGGCGCGCTCGAGTTTCTCGCCCGCCACAAGCCGACGATTTTTTTGGAGCTCCACCTTAATTATCTTGATGAACGAAATTTGTCCGCCAGAGTCGTGGTCGAAATGCTCGGCCAATGCGGCTACGGCTTTTACACGTGTGGCGGATCGCCGTTGAAAGGCAGGCAGCTGTATGATTTGCCGCTACCGAGCGTGCACGTGGTCGCGCGATAACGAAACGCGATTGCCTCCTGTGGCATGCCGATTGCGACGAGAAGATGAACGCAGCGACGGCACACTGGCAGACCACGCCGGTTGATCATCACGACGACGATATTTGCTAATGAAAACCGAAACCCCCGAGGAACGAGCCCAGCGTCGCGCCGAAAACGCGCGGCTGCGCGTGCGTCAGTTGCTCTGGGTATTTTTCTGGCTCCTCCTGTTCGAAGGCGCGCTGCGCAAATGGCTCGTGCCGCGCTGGTCGGACCCGATGCTCGTGATTCGCGATCCGGTGGTGGCGCTGATTTATTTTTACGCCATCCGAGGCCGCGTTTTTCCGCGCAACGGCTGGATCTTCGCGCTGGCTGTGCTCGGTTTTCTTTCGCTCGCTACCACCTTCCTGCAGCTCTGGCAATATGTGCCGCCGCTGAAAGTCTTTCTCGTCGCCGCGTTCGGGTTCCGGTCGAATTTTTTCCAGCTACCGCTGATCTTCATCATGGCGCGGGTGTTGCGACCGGCGGACGTGAAACAGTTTGGGTGGTGGACGCTGGTGGTTCTGATACCCATGACGCTGTTGATGGTGGCGCAGTTTCGCGCCGGACCGGAAGCGGTTGTGAATCGCACCGCCGGTGGCGGCACCGAGATGATGATGTCGGCGCTGGGCAAGGTGCGCACCTCGGGCACGTTTTCCTTCGTCATTGGCGTGGTCGCTTTTTACGCGCTGGCCACGGCGTATCTCGTCTGGGCGACGTTGCGCCAGGGCGTTTACAAGATCCGGTTGCTGATTCCGGCCGGCATTGCTCTGCTCATCGGCGTGTCGGTTTCCGGGAGCCGTTCGGTCGTGGGCGCCTGCACGCTGGTGCTAGCTTCTCTGTTCGTTGTCATCGTCCTGCGTCCGGACATGGTGAACCGTTTCGGACAAGCATTGATCGTCGTGTTCTTCCTCGGCCTCGTGATCAGCCGGACGCCGATTTTTCGCGAAGGAGTAAATGTTTTGTCCACCCGTTTTTCCGAAGCGGCCGATGGTATGGGCCAATCGATCGCGCGCGGATTGATCGCCCGGCCGCTCGATGTGTTTGAGGAGGGTTTCGCCGTCATCAGTCGCGCGCCGGCGGTTGGCTACGGTCTGGGCGTCGGCACAAACGCCGGCGCGAAATTTTTGATCGGCCGGAGCGCGTTTCTTCTCACCGAAGGCGAATGGTCGCGCATCCTGCTCGAGAGCGGCCCGGTCCTTGGGCTGGCCTACATCGCGTGGCGCTGCGCGCTGGTCGCGCGGGTCGGCTGGTTTTGTCTCAGGTCGGTGCGTGTCGGCAACTTGCTGCCGCTGCTCTTGTTCAGCGCGGGTTTCCTTCCCATGCTCAGCGGCCAACTTGGCCAGCCGACCATTCTGGGCTTCGCGGTTTTTGTCATGGGACTGGTATTGGCGGCCAGAAACGAAGAAGCTTCCGTCCCGCGACTTGCGCCCGCGCGGCCGCCGTCACGGTTCGCGCCCGCGCCGCGGACAATTCGCGGACGCTCTGCTTACGCCGAGCGCTTGCACGGCGAGAGTGAGCGCGACGGCCACCAAAATGGTTCTGCTGATCGGTAGTTACCCGCCCGATCAATGGCAGAGCATGTTGCGCTTCGGCCAGATGATGCTGGATGGTTTGCGCGCCGCCGGCATTGACGCGCGCCTCATTCGTCCGCCGGCCGTCTTCGGCCGATTTCGTGTGTTCGGTGCGACCGCGGCGAAATGGTTCGGCTACATCGACAAGTTCGTTTTGTTTCAATGGTCGCTCCGGCGGAACCTTGCCGCGCGTCCGGCCCTCGTGCACATCTGCGATCATTCCGACGCAACCCACGCACGCGCCGCGGCGGGCTTCCCGCTCGTGATCACGTGTCACGATCTGTTCGCGGTACGCGGCGCGCTCGGTGAAAATCCCGAGCACAAGCCGGGTTTTACTGGACGGATTCTGCAACGGTGGATCCTACGCGGTCTGCGCCGCGCCGATTTGGTCGCATGCATTTCCTCCGTCACGGCGCAGGACGTGCAACGTCTCGTCGTTCGCGGCAACGCCCGACCGCGAGTGGCGGTGGTGCCACTGGGCTTGAATTACCCCTATCGAAAATTGACGCCGCCTCAGGCCCATGAACACCTCGGCAAGATTCCCGATGTCGATCTTAGTGCGCCCTTCGTTTTGCACGTCGGCACAAACACACCGCGCAAAAATCGCGATGGCGTTTTGCGGATCTTCGCGCGCATCCAGGATAAATGGAATGGCCGGCTTGTTTTTGTCGGCGAACGTTTGAACGGCGAGCTGGAAGCGCTCGCTCGCGAGCTCAACATTTCGAAACGCATTGTTCAAATCGAGAACGCCGAGAGCGAACTGCTTGAAGCGCTTTACTCGGCCGCGGTCGCGCTGCTGTATCCGTCGCGTTTCGAAGGATTCGGCTGGCCGGTCATTGAAGCGCACGCCTGCGGTTGTCCAGTTGTCTGCAGCAAAGCGGGTTCATTGCCGGAAGTGGCAGGCGAAGCCGGCCTTTTTCACGATGTCGACGATGAACAATCTTTTGCCGAAGATTTGTTGCGCTTGACCGATGCCGAGGAACACGCGCGCTGGAGCACCCGAGCGCTGGAGAATGCCAGGCGCTTTTCCGCCGCGCGCATGATCTCACGCTACCGAGAACTCTATCGCTCGGTTGAGCCGGCCCGTTGATTGAACCGGCGGCGCGTGAAAATACTTCGCTCGATTCACTCGCTGAACCCGGCGACGGGCGGGCCGCTGGAGTCGATCAAGCAGTCTTCGGTCGCGCTGGCGGCGCGCGGGCATAAGGTCGAGATCGTCTGCCTCGATGCGCCGGATGCGTCGTGGTTGCGCGACTTTCCGGTGACGGTGCACGCGCTGGGGTCGGGCGGAAGTTACGGTTACACGCCGCGTCTCATTCCGTGGGTGAAAAATCGACATCGTGAATTCGACGCGGTGATCGTGCACGGCCTGTGGCTCTACAATGGCTTCGGCGTGTGGCGGGCGTTGCGCGGCACGAAGACGCCCTATTTCCTTCTCCTGCACGGCATGCTCGACCCGTGGTTCAAGCGCGCCTATCCGCTCAAGCACTTGAAAAAAATGCTCTACTGGCTCGTGATCGAGCACCGCCTCATGCGCGACGCGGCGGCGGTTCTTTTCACATCGGAAGAAGAACGGCGCCTGGCGCACGGTTCCTACCGGCCGTACCACGCGAACGAAATTGTCGTGAACTACGGTACCGCCGCGCCCGATCTCGATCTTGCAAGAGCGCGCGAAGATTTCCTGAATGCGTATCCGGATTTGCGAGACGAACACGTTTTGCTTTTTC
>QHPZ01000242.1:8934-11572 GCA_003219225.1 Verrucomicrobiota bacterium
CCTTTTGGCTTTGAAGGAGCAAGCTGCAAAAAGTGCAGCGCCCATCACATTCACGGGCATGTTGAGCGGCAACTTGAAATGGGGCGCGTTCGCAGCGGCAGACGCGTTTGTTTTGCCGTCGCACCAGGAAAATTTTGGAATTGCGGTGGCTGAGGCACTCACCTGCGGCGTGCCGGTACTGATTTCAAGCAAGGTGAACATTCGGCGCGAGATCGAGCAGGCCGGCGCCGGTTACGTCGAGAACGATGATCTCGCCGGGACCAGGCGGTTGCTCGAACGGTGGCTCGCCACGAGCGAACAAGATCGACAAGCCATGCGCGCGAACGCGAAGAAATGTTTCGCCGAACATTTCGAGATCAATCGCGCGACCGATTCGCTCTTGTCGGTGCTGCAAAGGTTCGTCAGCACAAAATGAAAACTGCGCTTGTCCTTGGCGCAATCGTGGTAGGGACGGACCGCCGGGCCGTCCGCTGCCCCGCGTTTTCGGCGCGCCCGGCGGTCGCGCCCTACTGCGGACTGATCTGCCCGAAATGAAGATTACGATTGTGACCGGCGCGTTTTTGCCCGTGCCGCCGATTATGGGCGGCGCGATCGAGAAAGCGTGGTACGCGCTCGCGCGCGAGTTCGCCCGGCGCGGTCATGAGGTTGTTTTCGTTTCGCGCAAACTTCCGCAGCTTCCGGCTGAAGAAGCTGCCGATGGGGTGCGACACGTACGCGTGCGCGGATTCGACACGCCGCGCTCGCTGCTTTGGCTCAAGCTTCTCGATCTGTTCTACTCGCTGCGCGCATTGTCGATCCTGCCGGAATCGGACGTGATCGTTACGAACACGTTTTGGCTGCCGATCCTGCTCTGGCAGGCAACCGCAAAAATTTATGTTCACGTCGGCCGCTTCCCCAAAGGCCAGATGCGGTTTTACGGCCGCGCCGCGCGTTTGCAGGCGCCTTCGCGCGCCGTCGCAGAAGCGATCGAAAGTGAAGCGCCGAATTTGTCGTCCAAAGTCGAAGTAATTCCTTATCCACTGCCGCAAGGATGGGGCGAGGATGCGCCGCCGATCGTGCAGCGGGATAGAACCATCTTGTTTGTGGGGCGGGTCCATCCCGAGAAGGGCGTGCATGTGTTGGTAGAAGCGTTTGCCAAAAAAGCGCGCACCGTTTTTGCTGATTGGAAACTGATGATCGTCGGGCCAATCGAAGAAAAATATGGCGGGGGCGGTGATGAATATCTCAACCAGCTCAAACGCATCGCGATCCCGGAGCAAAAGGTGATATTCCGCGGCGCAGTCTTCGATCCAGTCGCACTCGAGAGGGAATTTCGCTCAGCTCGGATTTTCGTTTACGCATCGCTAGCTGATAAAGGCGAATCATTTGGACTCGCCCCACTCGAAGCGATGGCGCAGGGTTGCGCCGTGCTCGTCTCGGACCTGGATTGCTTCCGCGATTTTGTGCGCGACGGCGAAACAGGATTTGTATTTGACCACCGCGGCGCGGCGAATCCGGCCGACACTCTCGCCGACAGACTTGAGCAGTTGATTGTCGATCAAGCGTTGCTCGAGCGCGCGGCTGAAGCTGGTTACCGCAAATCGGCTGAATACTCGGTCGAACGTGTGGCCGACCAATTTCTGGAGGATTTTAGCTCACTCACTGGAACTGCACATGACTGAGAAAGAAATCGTCAACCCCGCGCAGAGGTCGGCCTACGATTCGCCGTGGCCCGCGAGCGAGCGTTTCATGCGCGTGCTGTGGGAATTTTGCTGGCTGCTGTTTTGTGTCTGGACGCCGAAACCGCTGAATCCGTGGCGACTTTTTTGGTTGCGCGTTTTTGAAGCCAAGATCGACGGCACGCCCTTTGTCCATCAGCGCGCGCGCATCGCTGTGCCGTGGAACCTGACGTTGCACGACCGCGCCTGTCTCGGCGATCGGACGAACGTTTACAATCTCGGCGAGGTCGAGATCGGCGCGCGCGCCACGATCGCACAGGAAGCCTACCTCGACACGGCGAGCCACGATTTCAGCCGGCCGGAGATGCCACTGACCGCGAGCAAAATCACCATTGAGGAGGACGCGTTCGTCGGCGCACGCGCGTTCGTCTTGCCTGGCGTGACAATCGGCGCGCGCAGCGTGATCGGCGCGTGCTCGGTCGTCACCAACAATGTGCCGGCCGACGTGGTCGCGGCCGGCAATCCCTGCCGCACGCTTAAGCCGCGCACTGCGACGGCATGAATTTTCCCGGCAAACGATGGATGCGCCATTGGTTCTGGATTCTGGCGTTTAAGTATCCACGGTTTCGCCTCGGTCTGACGCGGCTGCTGATTCCATCGCGCGACATCGACATCGAACTTTTCGGAGCGCGTCTGCACATCAACACGCGCGACGAAATCGGTCTCTGGCGGGCGGGGAAAATGACGGATGAGAACGTCATTTTTCGCGACGAAGTCGCCTCGCTTCTAAATCTCGCGCTGCTTTTGCAGCCGGGCGACACCTTTGTGGATGTTGGCGCAAACGTCGGCCTTTACACGTCGGTGCTGTCGCGCCTGCGCAACGTCTTTCCCGAAACCAAATTCATCGCCATCGAGCCAAATCCTGAGACGGCCGAGCGCCTGCGCAAATCGGTGGGCGACAGCACTGTTTTCGAAATGGG
>QHPZ01000243.1 GCA_003219225.1 Verrucomicrobiota bacterium
GTTCAGCGTTTCCGGCAAATAGCGTTCGATCCGGGGCAGCGCGAGCGCCTCGGCCGGATCTCGTTCCACCAAGCGCCCGGCCGCGAGGAAGCGAAAGAAAATCTTAAAGGCAACGATGTTCAGCTTGATCGAGGCCGCCGAGAGGCCGCCGCGTTTTCGCTCCGCGAGGTATTCGGACAACATCGACAACGTGACCGCGCGCCGGTTGTCGATCTTGTGTTTGGCCTTGCACCAGCGAGCGAAATCGGTGAGCGAGCGCTGAGTAGAAAGCTGGTAATTCTCCGAGAGACCGCGCTCAACTGCCAGATAACGGATGAACAATCCGATCGCCTGCTCCATCTAAACAAACATGAGACCTTCGCTGATGTTCGCAACCGCGGTGCCATTTCGGCCTGCCGCCGGCCTCCGCGAGGTTATTGACAAGCGAGACTAAAATGTCGGATGCTTTCTGTGCAATGAGCCTCGATCTGAACACCCTGTTGAAGGATTGGCCGCATGAATCGGGCGCGATCAAGGTGCGCAAAATCGTCGGGCTCGATGGCCGGGAGAAATTGCAGTTGCGGATCGATCTTGGCGTGCTGCAAATGGAAGCGACCGGCCGGCCCGACGGCACGCGGCCGCACGGTTGCGAATCGCTGCTCAGTTATCATCAACAGCGGGCGACGCGCGCGACGCAACGCGGCGAGACTTACGAGCTCAGCGCTGAAGAATGCACCGAGCTTCAGCAGGAAGGCATCCAGTATTATCACCGCTATCTGAGTTTGTTTCAGATCAACGAGTTCGCCGGCGTGGTGCGCGACACCCAGCGCAACCTCGATCTGTTCGACTTTGTCACCGCACATAGCGGCCGCGAAGAGCTCGGCTGGAGCTTGCAGCAGTTCCGCCCCTACGTGCTGATGATGAATACGCGCGCCAAAGCGTCGATCCTTCTCGCGGCCGGCAAATTCATTGAGGCGATGCGCGAGATCGAGCGCGGCCGCGACGCTATCATCGAGTTTTTCCAGCGGTCGAATTTCCCCGAGCTGGCGGGGAAAAGCTCCGACGCCGCTTTCCTCGAGGCGTGGCTGCAGGAAGTCCGCGCAACGCGTCCGCTTTCGAAACTGGAAATCATGCAGCGGGAAATGGAAAAAGCGATCGCGAGTGAGCTCTACGAGCGCGCGGCCGAGCTACGCGACGCCATCCGGATCCTCGAAACGCAAAAATCCGGCAGCTAGCGCTGTTCCGGCCGACGCGAAGACCGTGACCTGGCGCTGACGCGTCCTCCTCTCCCTCACGGAGAGGCTTGAGGTGAGGGATTTGACTCAAACGCCGCTTCCCTCAAAAACGCCGGATGCCTCACGCTAGAGGCATGTTTCTAGCTTTTAAACGCCCCGTGCTGGAACACAATCTGTCGGAAGAAGAACATAGTCAGATTCTCCAGACCATCGAGATGTTTGAGGCCATCACTCAAACACAGCCCGATGATTATCAATCCCTGGAGATCTTGAAGGAAGCTTACCAGAAGGTCGGTCGGCAGGAAGAGTTTCTGCGCGTCTCGCGCCGATTGGCCGAGGCCTACTTCAACTCCGGTTCGCACACTAACGCCATGCAGGAGTGCGAGGCCATTCTGGTCAAAGAACCGAATGCGCCCGACATCCTAGCGATGCTCGGCGAAATCGAAACCCGACTGCAAGCTTCTGGCCAGGCGATCGTGAGCGCGGCTTCAAAAAACGGCGCGACCGAGGAGGGCGACGGCTCTCTGATCGACATCGGCAGCCGGGCGGGCAAAGTCGGTAAATTGGCCAACCTGCACGAGCGGGGAGACGACCATTTGGCGAAGTTTTTGATCGTGCAGCAGCTCTTCGCCGAAGAGGAAGTAAACGCTGCGCTCGAGGTGGTCACGCGATTGAACAAAGATTTGAGCGGCCAGGCACTCGGCTCATCGCTGCTCGACGCCCTGTGCAAGGACGACGAAGCCCGACTGGAGACGGTGCGCTCGGCCTTGAGCGACCGAACGAAATTTGCCTACGTGCCGCTGGAGTACTACGACACCGACCGACAGATCGCGCCGATGTTGCCGGAATACCTCACGGTCGGACGGTTGTTCGTGCCGTTCGATCTGGTCAGCCGCACGGTAATGGTGGCCTGCTGCAATCCGTTCGATTCCACCGGCCGCGAAGCGTTGCAACAATCAGTCGATTACATGGTCGCGTGGTATCTGGCGCGGCCGTTGGCGATCGTGAAAAACCGTCAGTCGATTTATCGACTCGACACGCGCGGATAAGCGTTCAGCAGAGATGAGAAGCAAATCTTTCGCCGAACGCATCGCCGACGTTTTGATCGAGGATGGGCTCCTGCTGCCGAACCAGCTCGAGGAGGCGGTCAGCATTCAGAAAACCGAGGGTGGTCGTCTCCTCAAGATCCTGACCGATCGCCAGTTCGTCACCGAACAGGACATGGCCTTTAGCATGGGCCGCTGCCTCAACACGCCGCCGATCAATCTGACAAGGCTGCGGGTACCGGATGAAGTGATGTCGCTGGTGCCGCGTGAAATGGCCAAGGCCAACAAGCTCGTGCCCATTGCGCGCTTGAACGG
>QHPZ01000054.1:0-4996 GCA_003219225.1 Verrucomicrobiota bacterium
AGCATCGAGCAGCGGAGTGCTCGATCCACCTGTTGCGCTAAGCAAGGGCGACATTTAATTGTGACCGTGAAGCTGCTCGCTCGGTCCGCTATTGTCGCGAGCCTCGCGCTCGCGCAGTTCGCTCGTGCCGACAATCTCAACGCGCTCATCCTCGAGCAGGTCCGAAAAATGCCGAGCGGCGGACGCTATTCGGTTTCGCATTTTGCGACGATCAAACTGCAGTCGGCAGCGCATTTTGAATCCGGAAAGTTTTTCGTCATTCCGACCGCGCCGTATCCGAGCTTCTGCTCCGGCGCGACCTACATCGTCTTCATCAAGACGCTCGAGGCGCTGCGCGATCGCGGCCAGCTGCAGCTCGATTTCGCGACGCTCAATCAACTCGTCATTCGTAACCAGCATGATGGCGAAGGCATCTGGGGTCGCTGGAACGCCAACGGCCCGGGAACGGCACGGCTCTTTTACGAACTCGGCCTCGGACGCAACTTCACCGATTTCAATCAGGCACAGCCGGGCGATTTTATGAAAATCTTCTGGAACAAAAACGTCGGCCGCCGCGAGAGCGGGCACTCCGTCATTTTCCATGGCACCGTAAACCGGCTGGACGGCGAGCATGTTCGTTTCTGGTCGAGCAACATCCCGCGCGGTTACGGCGAGAAAGAAGTGCCTCGGAACAAGATCGCCTACGCGATATTCTCGCGACTCGAGAACCCGGCCAATCTCGCGCGCATCCACGACGCGCCTGAGACCGACACTTACCTCGCCTCGCTGCTGCGCAAGAAATCCAGCTTCACCGAAGCCGCGCAGAAATGCGGTTTGTGATTTCGAGGGCGTCCGCGCCGTCGGCGCCCTAGAATTTAGGACACGACGGCGCGTCTCCCTCCAATTGCCGCGCATTCCAAGCGTGCGACATTTATCCGATGACCGAACGCGAAAAGACGCTGACGATTAATGAAATCTACGAGTCGATCCAGGGCGAGAGCACCTGGGCTGGCGAACGCTGCGTGTTTGTGCGGCTGACGTTCTGCGATCTGCGCTGCAATTATTGCGACACGGAATACGCGTTCTATGAAGGCAAGAAGCAAACGCTCAATGAGATTGTCGATCTTGACGAAAAGTTCGAGTGTCCACTGGTCGAGATCACCGGCGGCGAACCGTTGCTGCAAAAGAACGTGCTGCCGTTGATGTCGATGTTGTGCGATCGCGGCCACACGGTGCTGCTCGAGACGAGTGGCGCGCACGACATTTCGCCGGTCGATCCGCGCGTCCACCGGATCATGGACCTCAAAACGCCGGGCAGCGGCGAAGTAAACAAGAATCTCTGGTCAAACATCGAGCATCTCACCGGGCTCGATGAAGTGAAGTTCGTGATCGGTTCGCGCGAAGATTACGATTGGTCGGTCGACAAAGTTCGGGCGTTCGCCCTAACGAAGCGCTGTCACGCCGTGCTTTTCTCGCCGATTTGGGGCCGAATCGATCCGCGCCAGATCGTCGAATGGATGCTAGCCAACAAACTCGACGTCCGTTTCCAACTCCAGATGCACAAGTTCATCTGGTCGCCGACGCAGCGCGGCGTTTGATCTTGGTATGATTTAGTGCTGTCGCAATCGCTGCCGGCAACGCGCCGCCGATGATACCGCCGACGTGACCGGCCATGCTGATGCCAGGCAAAAATGAAACGCCGAGGCCGACAAGCAACGCACACCAGAGCCAACGGCGTGGCCAACTTTCTCCAGTAAGAGAGTTAGCGTCGCGACGGTAAGAGATTACGAGCGCAGCGGCGAGCAAACCAAAGACTGCACCTGACGCTCCGACTGTCGCCCCTGTTTTAGGATTCAGGTTATGCGCGGTGAGGATGCCTGTGGCCGACACAAGGACGCTCGACAGGTAGATCGCTGCGGCAAGAGCGCGGTTGACGCGCTTCTCTATCATTCGTCCAACCCAAAAGAGCAGCAATACATTGACGAGGAGATGCGCACCGTTGAAATGCAGGAACGAATAGGTCGCGAGTCGCCAGTATTGGCCATTCAACTGACCATTGTCGGGAAGCGCTCCGAGCTTCAGCAGCGCAGCTTCACTTCCTACAGCGTGAGTTGCGAGCTCGATTGCAAACCCGATTAACAATCCAGCGACAACGATGATCGTGCCAGAAACATTTCGCATCGGCTCGCGAGAACTTGAGGGAATCTCCGTTCCCATCTCCAGATCCACAACCCTTACCTAGTCGGCCACGCAGCGCGGTGTCTTAAAGGGATCAACCAATTTAATCTGATTAATGTTTCGGCGCTCTGACGGTGCCGGTCTCGATGGCTTCCTTGCGTTGGGCGACGATGCGGTGGGCGGTTTCGGCAACCATTTGCTCGACGAGCATGCGCAGGTGCGTATTTGGCCGGTAATCGGCGGGGGCGATGTGTTTGACGCGGTCGGCGTGGGCGCTGAGCTGGTAACATTTTTTGAAACCGACGCGTTGGGGATCGTCGGGGTTGTAAACGGCGATGGCCTGGCCGCCGTTTTTCTTCATCACCGTGAAACAGGGCACGTCGGTCGGGCCGTCGCCGATGTAGATCATGTTCGGGAACGGGATGGGACGAATATCGGGGTCCATGTGGTCGTTGACGTCCTGGGACATGTCGAGCAGGCCTTTGTTGATCCGGAAGGAAAGGTGATCCGGCCTTCGTCGTCCTCGGCAAATTCGCAGCCAAAAATCGCGCGCACGTAGGGCTGAAGGCGGCTGCCATCGAGCAACACCTTTAGCCCGGAGGAGATGATGTAATGCTCGACGGTGATGTCGTGGGCGAGGTGTTCCTCGGTGAGCAGGCCGTTGCGGAATTCTTCGAACATCTCGGGCAAACCTTTGTAGAAGTTCAATTTCGCGCCAAGTTGTCTTAGTTCTTTGTTGGTGGGGCGATCCATGCCGAGGGTGTCGAGCATCACTTTCATGTAGGCTAGCTCGTTGTCGTAGCCGGTGTCGCGCACCAGCTCAGTGCAACGCCGCCAGAAACTTTCGCCATTGATCCCGAATGCAGGAAAAACAACTTCCTCCTGCATGTAACTCGGGCTCAGCGTTTGATCGTAATCGTAAACGATCGCAATCGTGTTTTGCGGGGTGTTCAAGGCTACGGAATGAACAGAATCGACGGAATTTAGCCCATTCGGTTCATTTTGTTAATTCTGTCAAAAAAATCTTCGAACACTGCGTCGTAAATGCGGCCGCGCTCCGGATGATATTGGACGCCGAGGGCGAAGGGATAGTCGCGCAGCCGAACTTGCTCGATAATGCCGTCAGTCGCGCACCACGCTTCCACTTCAAGACCTTCACCTAGCCGCTCGATCGCCTGGTGATGCGCGCTGTTCACTTTTTCTAATCGATGCGTTGCCTTTGCGCCGGAGCGCAAAGGCTGAATGTCGTGATCCTTTTGCTCCGGCAAATTGTGGCCGGGGATATCGAGCTTGAGCGTGCCCTCGAGCGCGACGTTCAGGACCTGCATGCCTTTGCAGATCGCGAAGATCGGCAGACCGCGCGCGATCGCTTTTTGCACCGTTTCGAATTCCCATCGGTCACGCGCCGGATCGAGATCTTTGTCGAGAACACTTGGATCGGGGACTTCCTGTCGCAAAAATTCCGGCGCGATATCGGAACCGCCGGTCAAAAGCAAGCCGTCCGCGCTCGCGAGGTCGACTCCGCCTTTGCGCGCATCGCAGATTTCGAGGGTTGGATGCTTCTCGAAAAATGGTTGAAACCATTTTTCGTCCTTTTCGCGCAGCCAGGTGGCGAGTTTGGGCATGGAATCAATGTTCCTCCGGCCTCTCAAGCGCGAGCACAGCCGCTGCCATGAGCAAAACTGATTTTGTTCTTATGTCTCAGGCTGGACCGCGAATCCAATTGCAGGCTCGGCGTCGCCAGTCACCTTGGCCTGATCCTGCAAATAGGTTCGGCCTTTGTAAAACGGACTGACCAGCGCGAAGACGACGGCCGTGCCCAGCATCACCCATACGAAGAACATAAAGTAGCTCGTGCCTTGCAACTTCACCGAGCCGTCGGGATTTTGAATGAAGAAATTCACCGCCGCAGTGAACTGGTTGCCCAAGGAAACGGCGATCAAATAAGTACACATAATCAGCGATTTGAGTTTCACGGGTCCCTGGGTGTAGGAAAACTCAAGATGCGTTGGCGAGACGAGTGTTTCTCCTGCAGTGAGAACAACAAAAGCCCAAATTTGCCAGACGATGCTCGGGCGTCCGCCCGCATCGATCCGCGTTTGAATCATCGCTACGATAAAAAATGAGGCTGCGGTCACAAACAGTCCGGCACCGATTTTCCGCAGCGGAGTCAGCTTAACGAACTTCTCAACGAAGGGATAAAGCCAGTAAGAGAAAAGCGGAAGCATGATCAAAATGAAAATCGGATTGACCGTCTGAATCTGTGACGACAACCACTGCCACAGGGCCCAGAACATCGCAATGAACGGGACCGGAATCAGGATATTGAACAGGATTTTACCCGTCTCCTAGTTGAAGATCTCGCGCGCATACGTTCCCAGGCCGACTGGCGGGATGTGGACGAACTTCTTGCGGCCGGCCCAAAAGAAAATCGTCGCGATGACCATGAATATACCGGGCAAACCGAAAGCGATGTCCGGACTGTGCAGACGCGGGCTTTCGAGAAAACTCACGATCCCGGGCGATAATTTCGCGATGAAACTGTCGGGAACCGGTTTGTACGGTTCCAACAGCCACGGAATCAAGAGGGTCGAAAAAGCGGAACCGGCGTTAATCGAAAAATAAAACCAGTTGAAGACGCGAGTCAGGAGATGCTTGTTCGTTTCTCCGAACTGGTCGCCGACGTTGGTCGAAACGCATGGCTTAATACCGCCCGCACCCATGGCGATCATGAGCAGACCGACAGCAAGCAAATAGCGCGGCTCAATCGCGTGGGCCACCGGTGAGCCCATCAACGCGAGGGTGAAGTGCCCGCCGCAGTAAACAATCGACAACCAGA
>QHPZ01000054.1:5222-10199 GCA_003219225.1 Verrucomicrobiota bacterium
GAGGTTAAATATTTGTGTTTGGCCACAGGATCGCGCCTAACGAGGTTTGGAGCCGCGGAAAAATTCAGCCGGGGTTACAGTCGCCGACGGCGACGCAGATGTCGATCTTTCGCCGCCCTGCTCGACTCGGGGCGCCTCGCCCGAACCAAGATCGGCATGTTCCCTTTGCACCTCCGGCATTTCTCCGACGTGATGTTTTTCGCACGCACAAACCAGAACGAAACCAGCACAAAGACAGAAAGTTGCACAGATTTGTCGGGAGATTCGCATTGGCCGGGGACACTAAGCGACACCGCATGGCGCGCAAGACGAAAGCGGTCTGAGTCACATCGGACGTATACATTGTATAAAAAATTGAATCCGGCGCGCAGCGCATTACTATCCCGGGCAGAAGTGGCTCGCTCCCCCAAGAACAACCCTTGGAACGAAGTCTGCGCAATCGTCCTGCTGGGCTTCGGAACATTGCTCTTTCTCGCCCTGATCTCCTACACGCCCAAAGATTTGCCCTCGTGGGTGCCTTGGAGTTATCTCTCGCCGCCCAATCATCCGGCGCAAAATTTCATCGGCTGGTTCGGCGCCGTTCTCGCCAGTATTTGTTATTTCCTCATCGGAGCCGCTTCCTATCTGATTCCGGCGATCCTGCTCGGCTTCGGCGCGGTGAAACTGTTTCATTCGAGTCTGCGCATCACGCGACGGCTCGCGTGGATTCTTCTCTTTCTCGTCTCCGGCGCGTGTTTGCTGCAGTTGCAGACCCGGCATTTTCTCGGTTGGAAGAACGCATTCAACATCGCCGGGCCGGGCGGCTGGATCGGCTTTCTTCTGGGGAACAATGTTTTGCTCAACTCAACGGGCGAAATCGGGTCGCTCATTTTGCTGAGCGGCATTTACATCGCCACGCTCATCCTCATGACCGGCCTGCGACCGATCCATGTCGTCCGGCAAAGTGCTGCCGCGACTGCTGGCGCCATCAAAAAGATGCACGCCTGGCGCATGGAGCGAAAATTGCGCAAGGCCGATCTGAAAGGGCAGTTGGAGATCAGTCACAAGGAGCTCGCCAAACAACGGCGTCTTCTGGAAAAGCGGCTCAAGAAAAAAGGCGCACCTGTTCCAGAGCCGGAGCAAGCGACTGTTGCCGAAGAAGAATTGGTCAATCGGCCAACACGGCAACGTCCTTCGCTCGCGGAGGTGCGCGCGAGCGGCGGACGATCAGCCATTAATGCCGGCCTGGAGAGCCGAACTTGGGAAGGAAAAAATTATGCGCTGCCGGGACTCGAGCTGCTCGATGAGCGCGACCCGAGCGCGCGCGGCGGCGCCGATCCGGCGGAACTGCAGCGCGTCCAGCAAACCTTGATCGACACCCTCGCGCAATTTGGGATCGCAGTGGGGCCAGGCGACATCACCAAAGGACCAACCATTACCCGCTACGAAGTTTATCCCGCCAAAGGTGTGCGCGTGGACAAAATTGTCAGTCTGGAGCGCGACCTCGCCCGTGCCACGCGCGCCGAGCGGATCAACATTCTCGCGCCTATTCCGGGCAAGGACACCGTTGGCATTGAATTGGCAAACACGCGCAAAGTAACGGTGACGTTGCGCGAACTACTCGAGTCGACCAATTGGGAGGAAGCCAAAGGACGCGCCAGAATTCCGCTCGCGCTCGGAAAAGATGTGTACGGCAAAGCGATCATCACCGATCTGGCGCAAATGCCGCACCTGCTCGTCGCCGGAACGACCGGCAGTGGCAAAAGCGTCTGCATCAACGGCCTGATCGCCAGCATGCTCTTCCGGTTCACACCGCAAGAACTGCAATTCATCATGATCGACCCCAAAGTGGTCGAGCTCCAAACCTATGCGCACCTGCCGCACCTGCGCTATCCGGTGATCACCGACCCAAAGAAAGTGCTGCTCGTTTTGCGTGGGCTGACCGATGAAATGGAGCGGCGCTATAAAATTTTCGCGCGCGTCGGTGTGCGCAACATCATCGGGTTTAACGGGCGGCCTGTGAAAAAGAAAGATGTTGATGGCGAAAAAGATTCTGTAGCCACGGTCGATGGCCGCGGTCCAGCGTCACCGACGCCGGCTACAAAAGATCAACTGGAGATTCCAGACAAGCTTCCATATATCGTCGTGATCATCGATGAGTTGGCCGACCTGATGCAGACCGCGCCGGCCGACGTGGAGAGCGCAATCGCGCGCATTACCCAAATGGCGCGCGCCGCGGGGATCCATCTCATCGTCGCGACGCAAACGCCGCGGGCCGACGTCATCACGGGGGTAATCAAGGCGAACATTCCGAGCCGGATCGCCTTTCAAGTCGCCTCCAAGATCGACAGCCGTGTGATTCTTGATGAAAATGGCGCCGACCGCTTGTTAGGCCAGGGCGACATGCTTTACCTGCCTCCGAGCGCGTCGCGACTGATTCGCGCTCAAGGTGTGCTCGTCACTGACGAGGAAATTCGGCGGCTGGTGGAGTTTGTTTCGGTGCAAAGTCCGCCCGCTTTCGATGCGGCGATGCACGAAAAACTCGAAGCCGCCGCCAATTCAACAGACGACGTCACTGAAGAAGATGAGGAGCTGGTGGAAAAATGTCTCGAAATCATTCGGCAGGAAAAACGCGCTTCCACTTCGTTGCTGCAACGACGGCTGCGGCTCGGTTATACCCGCGCCGCTCGGATCGTTGATATTCTGGAGCAGCGCGGTATTTTAGGCCCCGGCGAAGGCGCGAAGCCGCGCGAGATACTTGTCGATCTTGATGCCGCGGTTTAGCCACCGCCGGCATACACCATGACGATCGAAGGCCTGGGCAAGAAATTTCAAGAAGCGCGCCTCGCGCGCGGGCTCACTCTCGACGAGGCGGCGCGGTTGACGAAGATTCGCCCATCGCGGCTCGCGGAGATCGAGGCGGAAGACTTCTCGCAATTCCCGAGCCTCGCGTACGCGAAAGGTTTCCTCCTCATTTACGGAAAATTTTTGGACATCGACGTGACCCCGTACCTGGAGGCGTTTGAAGGTTCGGAGAACGTCACGGTCGACGGCTACTCGTATCTTCAGGAGAGTGCGCCGCCGAAACCGGTCCGCACTCCGGTTGTGCGGCGCGCGTCATCGGAACGGCGCTCGATTACGCCGGTCATCATCGGCGCGATTTTGCTGATCGTCGGTTTTTTCCTGATGAAACTGATTCTGAATATTCAGCGTATCGCGCCACGTCGGCCGGCCGCGCCGCCGACGCAAGCGCAAGCACCCGCCAAACCGGTCGCGCCTGCCCAGGTGCCGGCTGCGCCGGTGCAGAGCGCGCCGCCGGCTGCGGCATCGGCCCCGGCGCAATCGATTGAAAGTAGCGCGAGCAAAGTCGTCGCCGCTCCCTCGGTGGCGGCTACGCGTCCGGCGACAGCTCCTCCCGCTGCCTCGCCGAGCGCACCGGCCGCCGCCGTCGCAAAGCAGTCACCGGCAAAAGAACCCGAGATCCGCAGAGCTGAACCGGTGCGGCCTGAAGACTTGGCAAAAGCCGGCGCCGCGCCCAAGGGAACGTCGGCACCGGCAGAAGTCGCCGGCCCGAATCGCGTCGATATTCGACCATTGAAGAAGACCTACGTCAAAGTTGTGGTCGACAATGAGACGACTACGCCGGCATTCGAGCGCTGGATCTCACCGGCCGACGGCACGGTGGAATTTCGCGGGCAACACATCGCCGTTCGAGTGCTCGATCGCGACGCCATTCAAATCAAAAAGAACGGCAAGGTCGTGACCGAAAACGACGACGATATCACCGTCGAGTAGCGGTTTTGGGCCGCAATTGTCGAATCGCGTCACAATGAGCACCAAAGTGGGAATGATCAGCCTGGGTTGCGCCAAGAACCTGGTCGACGCCGAGATCATGCTCGGCAGCGTGCTTGCGCGCGGGATGGAGATCACCTCGCGTGCCGATGACGCGGATGTCCTCGTGATCAACACCTGCGCGTTCATCGATTCGGCCAAGGAGGAATCGATCGAGGCAATTCTCGAGGCCGATCAGCAGCGCAGATTGCGCAACAAAGCTGAGCAAAAAATTATCGTGAGCGGGTGCATGGCGCAGCGCTACGCGCGCGAACTGCGCGAATCGCTGCCCGAAGTAGATGGTCTTATTGGGCTGGATCAGGTCAGCGAGCTTGGCACGATTGTAGAGAAGATTCTGAAACGCCGAACGTCGAACTCCGAACTCCGAACGCCAAATTCAGACGACGAAGATGTCGATCCTTCGACTTCGCTCACGACAAGCCTTGCCTTCGCCGACACGCGACCTCGTTACATTCCGGATTACGACACGCCGCGCTTTCGGCTGACGCCGCCCCATTCGGCTTATGTGAAGATTGCCGAGGGCTGCAATCATCCCTGCAGTTTTTGCGTGATCCCGCAGATGCGCGGCAAACACCGGAGCCGTTCGCCCGAATCGGTGCTCGCGGAAATTCGCGCGCTCGTAGCCGAAGGCGTCCGCGAGATCAATTTGATCAGCCAGGACACGACTTACTACGGGATGGATTTGTGGGCCGAGAAAGCCGGCCCGCGCCAGCCGGTCGATTCCGCTCGTGGCCCAACGCTCGCCGCACTGTTGCGCAAGATCGACAAGATCGAAGGCGAGTTTTGGGTGCGACTGCTTTACACGCACCCCGCGCATTGGAGCGAGGAGTTGATCGAAACGATCAGCCTATCCGCCAAGATCGCGCGTTACATCGACATCCCGCTGCAGCACATCAGCGAACCGATGCTGCGACGAATGCGCCGCGAAACGTCACGCGAACACATCGAGACGCTCATCGCCTGGCTGCGCGCTGCGATTCCCCGCCTGGCGTTGCGCACCACGTTCATCATCGGTTTTCCGGGCGAAACCGAAGCGGATTTCGAGTCCCTGCTCGAATTCATCGGGCGCAACCAGTTCGATCGCCTCGGCGTTTTTAAATATTCGCGCGAGGACGGATCGCGCGCCGCCAGGATGCCGAATCAGAT
>QHPZ01000244.1 GCA_003219225.1 Verrucomicrobiota bacterium
CTCTCGGGCAAAACCGTTTTGCAAACTCCGCGGCCACCACGAAATCTCCGGTCGCGCTGTCGCGAAGATCGACAATCAGCGCGCCGAGGTTTTTGCTTTCTCCAAATTTTTTGTCCAGCTGCTGAAGGTTCGCGCTGCTGAGCGCGCCCAATCGAAAATAACCAATGCCTCCTTCAAAAACTTCGCTATAAAATGGCGCCGGTGCTTCAGCCGACGCGGTTGTGTGGGCCGGTACGAGCATCAGCGCACCGGGCATGCGGACGAGCAAACCTGCCAGTGCCGCGCGGTCCAACTCCGTCTCAGTCATGGTCTCGGAGTTCACGAAATTGGTTTTCAGAAGATTGATCGCGGCCTGGACATCGGCCTGGCCTAACGAATCGATCGATGGCTGCGCCGACGGCGTGGGCGAGGGCGACGGAGGTTTATTCAACGGCGGCGTTTGCGCCAGCGCATGCGCTGCGAGCAAAACCGAAATGGCCGTGCCGGCCGCCCTTGTGAACATCCACTAATTGTTAGCCGTTCACCGCATTCAGAGCAATATCGCGCCGGTAATGACACTGCTCGAAGTGGATCAACTTCACGGCTTCATACGCGCGCGCGCGCGCTTCGGCGAGTGTCGCGCCGAGCGCGGTCACCGCCAATACCCGGCCGCCCGAAGTCGCAATCGCGCCGTTCGTCTGTCTGGTGCCGGCGTGAAAAACCTCAACCGCATCGAGCTTCGCGGCCGCATCCAGCCCAGTGATGACTTTTCCCGTCTCGTATTGTCCGGGATAACCAGCAGAGGCGAGCACGACTGTGACCGCAGCCAGGTTATCCCATTCGATCGCACAATTGTCGATCTTGCCGTCAATTGTCGCTTCCAATAACGGCAGCAGATCGGATTTCATCCGGGGAAGGAGCGCCTGTGTCTCCGGATCGCCGAAACGGCAATTGAATTCGAGCACGCGCGGCCCTTCGCTGGTGATCATCAGCCCGGGGTAAAGCAAGCCGCGGTAGAGCACTTCCTCCCTCTCCAGGCCGCGCAGCAGCGGCTGCATGATTTCGGTTTCAAACTGCGCCTGGAATTGCCGGCGCCAATTATTTGCCGGACTGAACGCCCCCATCCCGCCCGTGTTCGGGCCCTGGTCGCCATCGAACACGCGCTTGTGGTCGCGCGCGCTCTCGAGCAGGGCATAATTTCTTCCGTCGACCAGCGCGTGCAGCGAGCATTCGCTGCCGCGCAAAAATTCTTCGATCACAATCCGCCGGCCGGCCTCGCCGAAACGCTCGTCTTTCATCATTGCGACGATTGTCGATCTTGCCTCAGCGACGCTTTGCGCAATGATCACGCCTTTGCCGAGCGCGAGGCCGTCCGCTTTGATCACGACCGGAAACTGGATCGCCTCGCAGTAGCGCAATGCCTCATCGCTGTTGGAAAAAGTGCGCGCTTGCGCCGTCGGAATTTTTTGCACCCGCATCAGCTCCTTCGCGAAAATTTTCGAGGACTCGAGCCGAGCCGCTGCTCTCGTCGGACCGAAAATGCGCAATTTGTCAGCCGTGAAAAAATCGACAATCCCGAGGGCGAGCGGATCATCCGGGCCGACGACGGTAAGATCGACCGCGTTCTGTTTGGCGAATCGAGCCAGCTGCGCCAAATCCGTGACCGGAATGGAAACATTGTCGGCAATTTCCATCGTCCCGGCATTTCCGGGCGCGCAAAAAATCCGATCGACTCCGGAAGATTGTTTTAATTTCCACACCAGCGCGTGCTCGCGCCCGCCGCCGCCAATGACCAGGAGTTTCACAGCGAGGCAATGGAGAACGTCGCGGACGGTAAGACAAGCAGCGTTGTAGCAGCCGCCAGAGACGGCAGCAGCTTCAACATCTCAGGGGCCGATCTCCGCCGGCAAGATCGACAACTCCAATTTGTCGGTCTGCCGAAGTAACGCCAGCGTGGCGGTGACGCCGATTTGTTCGCCGACGAGCATCTTGTGCAAATCGTGGACGCTGCCGATCGGTTGCCCGTTAAAAGCGATGATAAGATCGCCTTCGCGCAAACCCGCGCGCTCCGCGGGACTACTTTTTTCGATCGAGACAACCAGAACGCCGGTTTCGCGCGGCAAATCATAATAACGAACGATCCGGCGATGGATCGGCACGTTCTGACCGGCCACGCCGATGTAGCTGCGCCGGATTTTGCCTTCCTTGATCAGCCAACCGGCCACGAATTTGGCCGTGTTGCTGGCGATCGCGAAACAAATCCCCTGGGCCGGCCGGATCATGGCTGTGTTTACGCCGATGACTTCGCCGGCCGAGTTCACCAGCGGCCCGCCTGAGTTGCCCGGATTCAGCGCGGCGTCGGTCTGAATGATATTGTCGATCAAACGCCCGGATTGCGCGCGCATCGAACGGCCAAGCGCGCTGATCACGCCGGCCGTCACGCTCGCCTGAAAACCGAGCGGGTTGCCAATCGCGACTACGATCTGGCCGACGCGCAACTTCTCCGAATCGGCCAGCCGCACGTGCGCGAGCCGCGGCGCGTCGATCCGAATGACCGCCAGATCGGTGTCGGGATCGTCGCCGATGAGTTGCGCCGGATGCTCGCCGCCATCCGGCAGGTTTGTCCGGATTTCGGTCGCGCCATGCACGACGTGACTGTTAGTGAGAATGAATCCATCCGGCGTAATGACGAACCCGGAGCCGCTGCCGCCGATCTCGTGAGCATGGGCGCGGTGCGTGAGTACTCATCGAGGAGCAAAGAATCATCCGGCTGAGCCGGCCGGGTGTTCGCCCCAGAGGCCGTCGCGGAACTCTCCTCGTCGAAAATCAATTCAACCGGCATAACACAAACTTCCGAGCCACCAGCCGAGCAGTCAACTACGGCTGCATCCGGCTATACACACATTTTGGAATGTTACTTGCCTTGCGGGCCGCTGGTGCCTAAAAGAAGCACATGCCGAAAACCTCATCGCCGCCCTCGGTGATGGAGCCGCAGTGTCCCTCCCGGCTCGTCCTCGAACGGATCGCGGATAAGTGGACCGCATTGATCATCCAAATTCTGTCCAAAGGCACGATGCGTT
>QHPZ01000245.1:0-1117 GCA_003219225.1 Verrucomicrobiota bacterium
CGGCGTCATCCCCAGTTCTTCGAAAACTTTTTTGATGTCGATGTTCTCCGACTGAAACGTGGCAAAGACTTTGCCATTCGGCGCCAGGATGGGCCGGGTCGTGCCGAGATTTTTCCAGACAAACGGAATCGAGATGTAACCGCTCGCGTACTTCGCCTCGCCCTGATCGAATTGGATCTTCGAGATCTCGAGCGTGTCGCCCTTCGCCTGCGCGATCGCCTGAAAATCCATTTTGCTGCTCGCCACAAAAATCGTCGGAACGTCCATTCCATCCGGCGTGTAGGTCGCGTTCGCATAGGCGCGCAACGACTGAGTGCTGCCGTAACGACCGTCGTCGAGCCGGAAGTTTAGTTTTCCGTTGTGTTTGAATGTTGCCGCGTCACCGCTGCCCTCCCAATCGATCACGAGCGAGCCAGCCAGTTCGTTCTGGTTACCGATCGCGCGCAGCAACGGCTCGAGTTGAACCTGCCGCGGTAGCGATGCGGCGCCGCAAGATCGACAATTCCATTCGCCGCGACGAAATCGCGCTCGTTCAACGCGGCCGTGAAATCGTTCACGTAAACCGCATTATTCCAGATCGGGCATTGCGCGTTGAGCTGCTTGATGACCAGATCGCGCGTCGTCAGCTTGGAAGCGAAAACTGTCAGTCCGCCATTCACGACCCCGTGCTTGCGCTCGACCTGCGCCCAAAGTTGCAGCGGTCCGCTGACTTTGTCGGGCGAAGGCTTGACCCAAAAATCTCCCAGCTCCGGCGCACTCAGCGCCACGTCCACTTGCATGTCCTGCGCCGCGGCTAGTCGCAAATCTTGGGGCAAATGATAGCTGCCGCGGATACTCAAATTGTTCTGCCGCCGAGAGACATTGAGCCGCTGCACCGTGAGCAAATCGCCGGCTACATCGAATGATCCTTCCATGCCATCGACCGCCTGATCGCGGTAGCGGATGTCGGACGCGCTAAACGCGATCGCCGATCGCACATCAGCGAACCACGGCTCGCGCACTGCGGTAGCCGCAGTCGCCGGTCGCGGCCGGTGGGCTGCAAGCAACTTCGTGGCGGTAACATTCGCGCTCAGCTTGTCGATCTTGCCCTCGGCAAAGGCGATCGACCCCGCCGATG
>QHPZ01000245.1:1142-2036 GCA_003219225.1 Verrucomicrobiota bacterium
GACCCGCGCACGCGCTGCGGCATGCTTGTGGTCGCCGATTGCAAATCCGGCAGGGTTCCTATGATTTCGAAGCTCGCAGGCGCGCGCGAGAGATCGTGAATATCGCGGGGCAACTGGGCTGAGCCGCTCAGATGAAACTGATTTTGGCCCTGCGTGATGTCGGCGGCCTGAACGAGCGCAATGCCTTTGTTGCCGATGATTTCAAAGCGAGCGTGATCGAACGCACTCGATTGCTGCCGAAAATCGCGCACCTGCGCGACCATCTTGCCATTCCACGTCGCCGGCGAACTGAGCAACCCGCCAAGATCGACATCGACCTTTTCCAGCTCGCCGCGCATCCAACTCTCCGGCAGCGCCACAAATTTGTTGAGCGCCGCAATTGGCGTGTCGCCGCCATGGACCTGGATAGTTGTCTCGAGTGAGCCTTGCGCTTCGCGCAGGAGAAGCGATCCGGTGATTCTTCCCTCCTCGACGTAGTACTCGAAATTGATCGCGAGCTTACGGGCATCGATCTGCGAAGCATCGATGTTGATGACACGGAGCCACTCGTCATCCGCGAGCTTTACATTCGATAGCATCAGGTTCCGATCGGCGTAGGTGGCTTGGGCAAAAAGGTCCGACCACGTCTGACCGCCGACCAACTGCAGCTTGTTGATTTTGATTTCGCCGACACGATGTGGATCCAGATCGACCATCACATGCTCGGCGACAAAATCGTGCGGCTGGTTGCGCACCACGATCGTCGCATCGGCGATATGCACCGCTTCGGGAAACAATGGCGGCAGCTCGATTCGCTTTTTCGGATTCGGCGGACTCGGCTCCAGCCGCTTCTTTGCCGGGTTCAGCACGATCCGCGCGGAGTGCACGTCGGCGTTTCTGATCCCGGTCAAAATT
>QHPZ01000246.1 GCA_003219225.1 Verrucomicrobiota bacterium
CATTGGTATAGAGCGAATCGTGCTCGATCGATTTCATCGCGTTCGGGTTCGATTTGTAATTCGTGCCCGAAACGACCCCGAAATAGCCGTTCTCCGGATTGACCGCGAATAACCGCCCGTCGCGAATCTGCATCCAGGCGATGTCGTCGCCGACGGTAGTGATTTTCCAACCTTTGAAATGCGCGGGAGGAATCAACATCGCGAAATTAGTTTTGCCGCACGCGCTCGGGAACGCCGCTGCCACGTAATGTTTTTTCCCCGCGGGCGATTCGATGCCAAGGATCAACATGTGCTCGGCCATCCAGCCTTGTTTGCGCGCGAGATAGGAGCCGATGCGAAGCGCGAGACATTTTTTGCTCAGCAACACGTTGCCGCCGTAACCTGACCCGACCGAGATGATGCTGTTGTCCTGTGGGAAATGGCAGATGAAGCGCAGCGCCGGATCGACATCCAATAATGAATGCACGCCGCGGTTCCATTCCGTGGCCGGATCATGGCCGAGCCGTTTGACCGCGACCGCGCCCATGCGCGTCATGATTCGCATACTGAGCACGACGTAAATGGAATCGGTGATCTCGAACCCGACTTTGGTCAGCGGCGAATCAGGCGGGCCCATGATGTAGGGAATGACAAAGAGCGTGCGGCCGCGCATTGCGCCTTTGAGCAGGCCGTGCAGTTTTGTGTAGGTCTCGGCCGGTTCGCTCCAGTTATTGGTCGGCCCCGCCTCTTTCTTCGTGGGCGTGCAAATGAAAGTGAATTGCTCGACGCGCGCGACATCGTTTGGATTGGAGCGGTGCAAATACGAGCGCGGCACTTTCTGCTCGTTCAGTTTGATCAGCACGCCTTGCTTGAGCGCCTGCTCGAGAAGGAACTGGTGTTCGGGTTCGGAACCGTCGCACCAAAAAATGTTCTCCGGTTTGGCGAGCAATTCCACCTCGTGCACCCAATCGAGGACCGCCTGATTTTCCGGTTTGGCATCGCCGATACCGGCCGGCGGTGAAATGGCTGGGGCAAGGTTGTTCATGGGACGGTGTCGATCCTTCCAAATCAGGGAAGAACAAATTTCTGCCGCCTGGCGCGCTTCTCCAAGCAAATTTTCGCAGCGACCGAACGGCAGCTTGCGCGGTTCAATGCGCGGGATTAAATGAGACGCATGTTCGGAGTCACTACCTCCGATGACTATCGGCCGGTGGCATGGATGGGGCGCTACCCGGTCCGGGTGACATCGATTGTTTGCGCGCTCGTTGTGCTCGGGATGTTCGCCACCGTCGCCGCGCAAACTGCACGAGTGGATTTTTCACTGTTTGCATTTCAAACCTACTCGTTTCTGCACGGCGCGATTTGGCAACCGCTCACCTGTACGCTCATTCAAACCGCATCGTTCTTTTTCCTGTTCAACATTTTCTTCTTTTATTGGTCGGGAAATCAGGTTGAGCAATTTCTTGGCGTCCGCCGTTATTTGAAGTTGCTCGGCCTGCTGCTGCTGGTGCCGCCAGTGGTTTTCATCGCCTGGGGCCGCGCCGGAATGGGATGGAGTTATTTCGGCTCCTACGAGCTGACGATCGGGATGTTCATCGCGTTCGCCGCAGTTTACCCAAACATCGAAATTTTTGGATGGGTGAGTTTGAAATGGCTCGCCTTTGCCGGGCTGGTGCTCGGCTCGATGCAATATCTGCCGCGGCACGACTGGGGTTATCTCACCGTGCTTTGGGGAATGTGCCTCACCTCCTTCATTTTCATTCGCGTGGTGCAGGAGCGCGTTGCCTTCTCGCCGGCTTTGCAGCGGCTCAATCCGTTCCGGAAAAAACCGCGGCTGCACGTTGTCCAAAAATCACCCACCGCCCAACGCGCGGCGGAGCCGGACGATGTTTACGCGTCGGTCGACCCGATTCTGGATAAAATCTCGAAGTCCGGCATTGGCAGTTTAACGTCGGCCGAGCGGCGCCAACTCGATCGCGCGCGCGACCGACTGTTGAAGAAAACTGAGTAAGCCCGCCCGTTATTTCCGGGCGAGGCGCGGCTCGACGATTTCGCAGAGGACGTGGAGGATAAACTTGTGCGCTTCTTGGATGCGCGCCGTCGACCCCACAGCAATCCCCGCCGTCGCGGCCGAGGAGCGCGATCGTTTTCAGCCCCGCTGCTTTTGCTTCCTCGAGTGCGCGCTGGACGTTTTTGGATTTGCCGCTGGTGGTGATCGCGATCAGGACGTCGCCCGATTTGCCGAAGGCATGCACCTGACGCGCAAAGATTTCGTCGAACCCGTAATCGTTGCCGGCAGCGGTGATCAAACTTCCGCCCTGCGAAAGATTCAACGCCGGATAAGGCCGGCGATCCCGATCGAAACGGCAGGCCAGCTCCGTGCAAAAATCCGCCGCATCCGCCGCGCTCCCGCCATTGCCGCAGACGAGCAGCTTGTTGCCATTCGTTAGGCAATCGCCGATCAACTCCGCCGCTTTTGCGATCTGCGGCTCAAGATCGACAAGCGATTCAAGCGTGTTGCTCGCGCCTGCGATTGCGTTCTTGAAAATGTCAGACGGTTTACCCATGCTTTAGAAGCGCACGCCTCGCATTGTGAAGGTGATTGGGCTCTTCACAACAGAAACGGTGCCCGGTTTGAAACGCCATCGCCGAAAAGCTTCGAGCGCGGCCTCGTCGAGAAGCTTGTATCCCGTGCTCTTCAACATCTGCGCCGATGTGACATAGCCAGTTCGAGAATCGACTTTCATCAGCACAACGCCGCTTCCCGCCATACCTTTAGCCCGGGCTTCGTAGGGATAGCGTGGCCGCGCCGCGTACACCGCAAAGGATTTGGAGTTGCCTGGGACGCTCTGCCTTTTGGAGGACGTGTCTTGAGATTGAGCAATCGCAATCCGTGAAGGGGCGGAGGAAATTGTGATCGCTAACGCAACTAGTATGAGTCCGCGACACATACTTTCAGAAGATGGTGCGCGATAGTGGGTTCGAACCACTGACCCCTACCGTGTCCGCAAGTGCCCCGCCCGCATCGCTACGCGAAGCGTTGCGGGCGCGGTCTACCACTGAGCTAACCGCGCATTCTAAAGCAGGGACAAGTGACGAGTGATGAGTGGCGAGTCAGGGGCAACATGCCGACGGTGCGCGACCGCGGCTACAACTACGCCGCCAGCTTGACCGCTTCCTTATGGCCGAGGATGCGGACGGTGGTCTTGAGCTGTTCGACCTTGAGCGGCTTCTTCAACACGGTGATCGGACCTTTGGACAGAATCCGGTCGAGCATGTCGCTGTCGGGGTAACCGGTGATGATCACGATCGGGCAATCGGGCTGTCCGGCGCGCGCCGTCTCGTAAACGTCGTCGGCCGGGCCGTCGGGCAATTTCAGATCGAGAAAGATCAGATCGAACTTTTGCTTTTCGAGCGCGGCCAGCGCTTCCTTGACCGTGCCGACGACAACGCGGCTGAAGCCGATCTTCTTGAGGAAAAGCTTAAAGAGATTTTGCAAGCTCTCGTCATCATCGACCACGAGCACGGTGGGCTGACCGGACTTGTTTTATCCGCCAGCGACCGCCGATTTGAATGGCCGGTAATTGGCCGCGCTGGACAAGATAATAGACGGTCGGCAAGGGTATGCGGAGGTACTTGGCGGTTTCCTTAACCGTGAGGAGGTTGTGCATGGAAAGGAATCATCAATTACTCAGCAAGTGGCCGCAAAATGGGCAAGCTATTTCGCTCGCGGCAAGCATTATAAATTTTAGAATCGATGTCAATCTCTTGTTCGCGCCGACGCCGTGACCGCGCAATACAGCTGGGCGACTTCGCGACTGGACAATGCGAGAGCGGCAGTTGACTATTCGCACCTCATGAGCGTGCTCTTTTTCAAGCGCTTCCTGCAACGGCCGCTTCAGATTGCGTCGATCGTGCCGAGCTCCAGGGCGCTGGTCGAACGCGTGGCAGCCAAAATGGATTTCACTCGACCGCGCGTGATCGCCGAATACGGGCCGGGCGAAGGTGTGCACTCGCGCGAGATCGCCCGCCGGATGAGCGCCGATTCGCATCTGCTGCTGTTCGAGCTTGACGTCGCGCTCTCGCGTGATCTGGAGCGGCAATTTGCGGACGACCCGCGCGTCCATGTCGTGCACGGCGATGCTGCGCGTTTGCTACAGGAATTGGCGCGCCGCGGGTTTGCCCACTGCGATTACGTCCTTTCGGGCATCCCGTTCAGCATCCTCAAGATCGACAAGAAACGCGCGCTCCTCCGAAAAACCTACGACGCGCTCGCAGCGGGCGGGAGTTTCATCATTTACCAGGTCACGAACGAGCTGAAGCAGCACGCCACGCTGTTCGATTGGGTGGACTCCGAATATTTCCTGCAAAATATCCCGCCGATGTTCATCACCGTGTTTCAAAAATCGGACGGGATGGCGCGCCGGGTGGCTGACCTGGAGTTGAGCCGGTTCTCCGCGCAACGCCGGGCATGAGGGAGCAAGTCACCCGGGTGGAAAAGGACTCGATGGGCGAGATGTCCGTCCCGGCGTCGGCGCTTTACGGCGCTTCCACGCAGCGCGCCGTGCTCAATTTTCCAATCAGCGGGTATCGTTTTACCCGCCCGTTCATTCGGGCCCTTGGGCTGATCAAATGGGCCGCCGCTCAGGCGAATCATGATCTCGGATTGCTCGATGCCGATCGCGCCGCGCTCATTGTCCAAGCCGCTGAAGAAGTAATCGAGGGCAAGCTGGACGAACATTTCCCGCTCGACATTTTTCAGACCGGCTCGGGGACGAGCACGAACACGAATGCAAACGAAGTGATCGCCAACCGTTGCGCGGAGCTGGCCGGAAAACCGATCGGTTCGCGCGAAGTTGTCCACCCAAACGATCACGTCAATATGGGTCAATCCAGCAACGACGTGATTCCCTCGGCCATTCACATCAGCGCGGCCGAGGAGTTGAAAAATCATCTCGTGCCGTCACTGGCAAAATTGCACCGCGCGCTGGAAGCCAAAGCGGAAGAGTTTTGGGACGTGATCAAGATCGGCCGCACCCATTTGATGGACGCGACGCCGGTGCGGCTCGGCCAGGAATTTTCCGGGTATGCTCAACAAGTCGCCTACGGAAAAGCGCGCGCTGAAAACGCGATCGATGTTTTGCGCGAACTCGCGCTCGGCGGGACCGCTGTCGGCACAGGGATCAATCGACATGTCGATCTTCCGGCGAAAATGATCCGGCATCTGGAGCACCGCACGAACATTAAATTCTACGAAGCGAAAGATCATTTCGAAGCGCAGGGCAGTAAAGATGCCGTTGTAGAAGCGAGCGGTCAGCTCAAGACCATCGCTGTCAGTCTCTTTAAGATCGCGAACGATATTCGCTGGCTCGCGAGCGGGCCGCGGTGCGGGATCGGCGAGATTCAGTTGCCTGCGACGCAGCCCGGCAGCTCGATCATGCCGGGCAAAGTCAATCCGGTTTTGTGCGAGTCGCTCATGATGGTCTGCGCGCAGGTGATCGGTCACGACTGCGCGATCACCTGGGCCGGCGCGAACGGCAATTTCGAGCTCAACGTCATGATGCCGGTAATGGCGCACGATCTCTTCGAGTCGATCCGGCTACTCGCCAACGCGACCGCCGCGTTCTGTGAAAAATGCGCGGCCGGCATCGCTGCGAACAGAAAACGTTGCGCCGAGCTGGTCGAACTCTCGCTGGCCATGGTGACGAGTCTCACTCCGAAGATCGGCTATGATCGCGCGGCCGAAATCGCCAAGGAAAGCGCGCGTACCGGCCGCACCGTGCGCGAGATTTGCCGCGAACAAAAAGTTCTGCCCGATGCAGAGCTCGACCGCGCGCTTGATCCAGTCGCGATGACCGAACCCAGCGCGAAAACCGCGCCCGCCAAATGACGATGAAAAATTGGCGGGTGATCGCGCTGCTATTGGCAACTGCTGAGATCATCTCCGCCGCAGGCGCCCGCCCCGATGTCTCCACTGTCATCGACAAGGCGACAGCCGAATCGATTCTTGGTGAAACGGTCAAAGCGACGACGCCGCGCAACCTGGACGGCGCCGATGGATACTATTCGAAGATTAATTATTACGCGCTAAAGCCGGGCAAGGCGCTCATCATCCGTTTGCATCAGGCTGCGCCCGGCTCGCCTGATCCACAGCAGGAACTCGAGATGGTTCGGGCCAGCACAGGCGCGACCAAGCCGCTTTCCGGTCTCGGCGACCGCGCCGAATATGCGCACGGCGCAGACAGCAACCTGCCCGCTCACGCGCTCATGCTGTATGTCGCCAAAGGCAATACCCTGGTCACCGTTGGGCTCAACGGACTTGACGATGATTCGCTCGCCCTGGACAAAGCAAGGAACGTTGCGCAAAAAATTCTCGAGAAGCTCTAAGCCGCCGACATGGTAGCCAAACTCGAGGGCCCGCAATTTTCCGGCGGCGCGAACATCGCGATCAAATGTCCCAGCCACACCTATGAGCAGACGGTCTCGTTTTATCGCGACACCCTCGCCCTACCCCTGATCGAAGAAGAGCCGGAGGGCTGCATTTTTCAGTTTGGGCCAAACCGGCTTTGGATCGACAAAGTCCCCAACCTGAGCCAGCCGGATATCTGGCTAGAGCTTGAAACCAACGATACCGAAGCGGCAGCCGCGTTCCTCAAAATCCACGGCGTCGCGCGTCGCGACGAGGTCGAACAGTTGCGCGAGGATTTCAACGGCTTCTTCATCTCCGCCCCGAACGGCGTGATTCATCTCGTTGTCGGCCCGGAGGAACTCTAATTACCGGACAGTACCGATGAAGTTGGCTTGCGTCATAAACGCTTTGTCGTCGATTGCGCTTACCGCGCAAGCGGCGACGGATATCGAGCTTCGAAAGGGATGCACAGCTCATTTTGCTTCGGTAACTGAGGCTGCCGCAACTCTTGGACAAAAGGACGACTTTATTCAGCGACTTAGCCCGTTTGATCGCGCGGCTCGCATGAAAACGGACAAACCCGTTTCGGAAGAAGAGTTTCTGCGCTTCGTGAAAGCGAACGCTGCGGCATGGAGCGAATTGGAACAGGCGAAACTCGAAGCGGCGATTAGCGCTCTGCGGCCGGCATTGGAAAGCTTGCCGCTTACCTTTCCAAAAAAAATTAGCTTCATCAAAACGACCGGCGCCGTAGAAGCGGGCGCATTTTACACGCGCGATACCGCGATCATGATGCCGGCAAAACCGACTGACACGGCCGATGGCGAGTTACTGAAAAAAACAATCGCGCACGAACTATTCCACATTTTATCCCGAAGCAATCTGGAGCTGCGCGAGAAGCTGTACGCTTTGATCGGCTTCAGTAATTGCGGTGAGATCGAGTTTCCTGACGAGCTTAAGCCGCGCAAGATTACCAATCCCGACGCGCCGCGAAATGATCACGCTATTCGCGTGCAAGCGAACGGCACGGAGGTAAGCATTGTTCCGATCTTGTTTTCAAGTGCGCCCAATTACGATCCGGTTCGCGACGGAGAATTCTTCAATTACCTGCAGCTTGGCTTTCTGATCGTCTCGAAAAATCCGGGAACTCGTGCGGACCTCCTGTCGCCGCAGCAGGTCTCGGGTTTTTTCGAGCAGGTAGGCCGCAACACCGATTACATCATCCACCCAGAGGAGATTTTGGCTGAGAACTTCGCCTTGTTGATGATTGGCCGACGCGATGTCCCTTCACCGGACCTTCTCGATCGGCTGCGGCGCGCTCTGGGCCAGAAGTAAGTGCTCGCGCTGGCGGCACATGACCCCTCAGGTAGTCTTCGGAGTCATCGCGGCGCGGCGTGTTCCGGCCTGAAATTGTCATCTTATGACGACGCGGCGCCGGCGCCGCTCGTCAGGTTTTGTGCGTACTCGCGCACCGATTTCAGCCGAATAGGAAATTTCCGCAAGGTATCGCCCATGTCGATCGCGTCGCCACGCGCGGCGCTCAACATGAGATCGGCAAACGTGCGCTCCACTGGATTCGTCGCTGCTGCCCCGGCCGCGATGAGTTGTTCCTCCGGCACAAATTCCAGTTCGAACTTGCGCCCGGTCAGCTCTTCGAAAATGCCAACTACTTCAACCTGGCTGAGCGCTTCCGGGCCGCCAAGCTCGAGGGCGGCATTGCCAGCAGCCGGATTGCTGAGCGCCTGCACGGCGAACTCGGCGACGTCATCGAGGGAGATGTAGCTGAGTTTGGCCCGGCCTGAGCCGTAAATTCTCGCTTTGCCATTTTGCACGTCGAAGCCCAAATGCGGGCTCAGCCACATCTCCATGAAACATGTCGGGCGCAGAATCGTGTAAGTGAGGCCGCTTTGTTGCAGATGTTTTTCCACTTCGCGCTTGGCATCAATCAACGGATTACGGCCGAACCTGCTCGAAACAGAGACGAACACGAATCGACCGGCCCGTGCGCCGCGCGCGGCATCGATCAGGTCCATTTGCCCGCGGCGATCAACGCTCTCAAACGTGTCTGATAGATCACGCGCCATGATCGCCGTCGGCGTAGTGATCACCGAGTCTGCGTCGCGGCAGGCGCGCTCAAGTGATTGCCGATCTTTCAAATCGCCTTCGACCAGTTCAGCGCCGAGCGCGCTCAGCGCATCTTTCCTCATCGAATCCGACGTGGCTCGGACCAATGCGCGCACCGGCTCGCCGGCGTTCCGCAAACGTCGACAAATCTCAAACCCAAGTGTCCCGGTTGCGCCGACAACGAGTGTCATGGTCGTAAACGCCTCGATCAGGCGATTCTCGGCTTGACGCGCCAGCGACCGACCCATGTGCCCCAGCCGTAAAATCCGAGCGGCTCGAGCCGGCCGCTGGCAACGAAATTATCGACATCTTTTCGGGTCGCGCTCACCTTGATGTTTTCCTGCGGACCAAAGTAATCATCGATCAGGACCCAGGCTGCATCGGCCAGTTTTTCCTTGTAAATATCGAGGTGGCGTTTCACCGCTCCGTCAGCATCGACAATCAATAGGCCGATCTGTTCCGGGCCAAGCGCCTCCTGCACCGTCGCGAGTATTCCTGGGTCAAACGATTGGCCCTTGATCGAGGTAACGAATTCGGACAGCCGTTGCTTGCGCAGATTGCGTTGGAAATCGCGCCAGATATCGCGACTGCCGAGGCGCGAATGTTTCAGAGTTCCGCCCGGTTCGATCGCGATCACCTTCTTGCTCTTGCCTGAAGCGCGCACGCCAAGCGTGGCCGCCATGGTCGCGCCGCCGACGAACGCGCCGATCTCGAGAATGTGTCCGGCACAGTTCTTCGCGAAGTGATAAATGAGGAGCAGGACATCCAGATGCAGCATCGAATATTTGGCCCGGATTTTTTCTAGCTGGCCGTGAATCGGTTGCTGCCGGTATTCAATCAATGTCTGCATTAACTCGAAGGGGCCGGATCGCGCCGAATCTGAATCGACCTCCGGCTGACTGTCTGTTCGCGCCGGACAATGGCGGCCTATCACGATAAGGTCGCGCTCGGCTGCCTCGACGCGCGCGATGCGCGGAAACAATCCCCAGCGCCTAAACCCCAGCTGCTCGAATAATCTCAGGCTCGGCTCGTTATCGCCAAAGATCAGGCCGACGAGCGCGTTGATGCCGAACAATGGCGCACGCGCGAGCGTGTGCTGCAACAATCTTTTCGCGACACCGCGCCGACGAAATCTTTCATCGACATACACACTGAGCTCGGCCGTCCCCCGATAGGCGCACCGCGGCAAAAACGGTTTGCAACCGAGGTAGCCGGCGATTTGCCCATCGATCTCGAGCACCCACAGTGGAAATCGATCGGGTGAGTGATCCTTCAGCCAATCGCGTGCTTCGGCTGGCGTGACCGGCTCCAGTTGCGCCGTGGCCGTGCTCGTGGCCACGGCCGCATTGTAGATGTCGATGATCGCCGGCAAATCGCCTTCGACCGCGTCGCGAATCATCATCGCAGGAGCTGTCGCCGCGGTCGCTGACCGCGGATTCTCGATCGGCACCGCCACGCTCAAACCGTTTGGAAAAATGCGTTCTCGAACGTCGGCTGAAACGCGCCTCGCATCGTTTCACCGATCCGAAACCGCGGGCTCAACTCGGACTGGGTCGCGCAATGAAGTTCGATGTCGATCTTGCCGGATTTGCGAAGCGAGTCGGATACGGTCCGCAGCGCGAGCGCCGGTGTATTGCAATCGCGGCTGAGGTGGCCGAGCACGACGCGCTCGACTCTGCCCGGCAACAATTCTTCCAGCACAGTCGCGGCCGCCGTATTCGACAAATGGCCGTGGCGCGATTGGATTCGCTGTTTCACCGGCCAGGGACGATGGGTGTCGTTTTGCAAGAGTTTCTCATCGTGGTTGGTCTCGATCACGAGCGTGTGCACCTGCCGCAGCCGCTCCACGATCAGTTTGGTCACGGAACCCAGATCGGTGATGAAGCCGAGACTGCTCGATGCCGCGGAAAAAACAAAGCCGACCGGATCGACCGCATCATGCGGCACTGGAAAAGGCTGCACCGTAATGTCGCACATGGAGAACTCGGCGCCGGTGCGAAAAATTCGCCAGTTCCGATGTCGATCTAATGCGCAATCGCAGCGCACCGCTTCAGCCGTGAGCGCGTTCGCGTAAATCGGGACATGAAATTTGCGACACAAAACTTCCAGCCCGCAGACATGATCGCCGTGTTCGTGGGTGAGCAGCACGCCATCGAGCTGCTCGGGGCTCACTCCGCATTGCTCCAGCCGGAGTACGATTTGCAGCGCGCTCAGCCCGCCATCGACCAGAATCCTGCAGTGATCGGTCGCAATCAGCGCGCTGTTTCCCGCGCTCCCGCTCCCGAGCATGGTCAGACTGAACACGCCCGAATGTTTAGTCGAAGCAAAACCACTTCACAAATAGAAACACGGACGCGTTGGTGCTTACTGAACAATTTAACGCGGTGTCATCCTGATCCCGCAGTCGCGGGAGAAGGACCTCTCAGTATCGCGAAGATCACCCAAGTATCTGTTCGCGTGATCAACGCGTTTGTCTGAGGTCCCTCGCCGTCTGCGCGGCTCGGGATGACATCAGGGGAAAGTGCGATCGGCCAGCGCGAGGATGCGGGTTTTCTTTTCGTCGTAATCGAGTGAGCGAAACGCGCGGATTTCATCCAGCCGGCGGAATCCGTTTAGCGAATCGAGGTAGCGCGTGTAGCTGGCCGCGAGCTCGGTTGTTTCCAGATAGCGCGCACGCAAATTGCGATGGCGAAACGCGCCCGGGCAATTTCTCGCAAACAGATGAAAACGCAGCCAGCGTCGGTCGGTGCGCGACACGCGCTGCGTTTTCCGAAAGAACGCGACGAACAAAAGCAGAACGAGATATGTGTCGACTTGCGCCTGCAGTTCCAGGTTGCGCGCAAAATCTTCCGAGCCGATCTCGTGCGCGCCGCCTTGGAACTGGAGCGCGGCATGCAACGCGTGATTGATCTCCTCAACAAACGCGATCAGCGCGCCAATATTGTGATCACCAAGACCGGCGCGCGGATCGTAGCGCTCAAGTTGTGCGATCAACCAGCGCGAATAATAGATGCCGACATAAAGCCGATCGTCGGCGCGCCTCAAAAATGTGCGCGCGAGTTCGCTTAACTCGCGCGCCGATTTGCCGGCCAAGATCGACAATTGCACGCAGCGCCGCCGGTCGATGAGGCACTCTTCCAGGTTGATTCCGACCTGCGCGTAGGTGCGTTCGAAAAGTTTCTGGATCTGGCTGAAGAGCGTCTCGTTCACAAAACGAGCGACGGCCGCGCGTCTTCATCGAGGTTGAGCAACCGATCGGAAAGTTCATTGAGCGCGAGCCGTACGTCGCGGAAGCGCTCGGCCAATCCTTCAAACACATCATCAAGCTCGCACCGGCGGGCGACCTCGTGCCCGGCAACGAGTTGATAATTGGTCCGGCCGATCTGCTCATAAAACTTGAGGTCCGGTCCGCCCCGATCGCGACGGCGCTGCGCGTTCTCATGAAAAATGCCGCTGATGAAGAGCGAATAATTTCCAATGTGTGCGCGCAGCAAAAACACTTGCTCGGGTGAAAGCCGCTGGAGCGCGATAAGCATGTCGCAGATGTATTCGTGCGCGTGCTCGCCGACATTGTCGGGGCGTTGCAACTGACTCGCGCGTGAGAATGTCTCCAGGAGCGACGCGACGTAATCGCATAGTTTACGATCGTTGATCGCCGCCTGGCGCAAAACGTGGCGGGCGAGCACATAAAAATAAAACTGCGACGAAATGCGCAGCTGCACGGGATGCGATAGAATCGCTTCCACGAGACGCGGGTGATCGAGGATCGAGTCGCGCGTGTCGCCGTCGCTAAGAAGATCGACAATCGAGACGTGATCGGTTTGCGAACGGGCGAGGGTGCGGACGATGAATTCAAAGTCCGCGGCGGTGAATCGTTCCCGGCAATTCGCCCTGATCATCTAACTACTTGGCCTCGGCGTTTTAGAGCAGTGACGGTGCCAATGGCAAGTCTCTTCAGAGGCATGAGAAAACTCCGAACGCCCAACGCCCAACATCGAATCTCCAATGGAGTTGCATTCGGCGTTGGATGTTCGACGTTCGGCGTTCGACGTTTTCTGTTGGGTCGAAGGAAGGGTGGCTGAGTCCGGTTTAAGGCACTCGACTCGAAATCGAGCGTCCCGTTACAACGGGACCGTGGGTTCGAATCCCACCCCTTCCGCCAGCGATCGCACGCGCGGCGGAACTCGATCTGGTGTAACAGTAGCGATCGGCGACTCCACTGATGAGTTTCAAACACCAGGTCATCCGCGGCAGCGCTTATATGTCATTCCGCCTGCTGGCCGGAGCGATCATCGGCGTCGTTGGTATTTCGCTGCTAACGCGGTTTATTGGTCCGGCGAACTACGGCGTCTTCGTGGCAGCGCATGCGATTCTCGTTTACCTGATCACGGCGAGCGAGTGCGGCATCGGCGTCTATCTGATCCGACTCAATCGCGAGGAGCCGGAGACATTTCATCAGGCGCTTACGTTGTTGCTGCTTTTCAGCGTCGCAGGAGTCGGTCTGGGAGTGGTGCTCGCGCCATTGCTCGAGCGGTTTTACAAGCTGCACGAGATGCAAACGGCCGTGCTCGCACTAACGTGCGGCCTTCCGGTGGTGCATGCGGTGAAAGTGCCGATGGCCCGGCTCGAGCGTCAGCTTGACTACAAACGCGTTGCCGTGATCGAGCTGACTAGCAATGTCGCGTATTACGTGGTCGCGCTGCCGCTCGGGTACCGCGGCGCGGGCGTGGTCGCGCCGCTGGCCGGATGGTGGGCGCAGCAACTGGCG
>QHPZ01000248.1:0-1577 GCA_003219225.1 Verrucomicrobiota bacterium
CGAAAATTCGCCGTGCGTACTTCGGGTCGATGACAATGGCGTTAACAGGAATGTCCGGGAGGTTGCCCGTGTGATCGCTCCAAGTCGTACCAGCGTTTGTCGATCGGAAAACATGGCTTCCATGAAATGCCGAGCTACTCGTCCAGATAACGCGTTTGGCACTTCCAAGGACGACAATGTCGCTGATGAAGCCGTCTCGCGGGCTGTTGAGCTGCGTCGCGCGGGCGTTTTTCCAGCCTCCGCGGCCGCGATCGATCCGAACGAGGCGCCCGTTTATTGTTCCGAGGAATATCGTGTTCCGGCTAACGATGCTTACGGCCGAAGCCTGCTCCCCGGCTGCTGCGCCGAAATCGATTTCGTCCCAGTTGTTGCCGCTGTCTGCCGAAACAAAAAGCGTCACGCCCGCCTTTGCCACGATGTTCCCCCTCACGTCCATGGGCGGGTAAAAGAGCGCGTCGTAGTCTTCCGGCGCCGGCGGGGAAACATCCGTCCACGCAAACGCATTCGGCCCGGTCGCCGGCGCGCGTTCGATCGACATGCCGTAGTAGGAGTGATAACACAGAGTGTTGGCATCGTCGGCACCGCAATCTCCGCCGTCGCCCAACGCGATCTGCTGCCACGTTCCGCTCACCGGGTCACCCAGCGTCCCGTTGTCCTGCGTCCCGCCAATTAGCCAGCGATCGTCGCTCTCGAGGTGAATGATGAATTCGAATTCCGAAATGCTCAGGCCGGGATTTAGCGACTTCCAGCTGGTGCCGCCGTCGGGCGAGCGAAACAGGCCGCCGTCATTGCACGCGTAGAGCACGTTCGGGTCGGATGGATCGAAGGCGAGATGGTGTTGATCGGGATGAATCGAATCCCCACTGGATCGCGAGGATATGTTGCGCCAGGTCCAACTGGACGCAGAGGCACGCGTGCCTTTGTAAAGTTCGACCGCGCCCCAATACAAAACATTGGCATCCACCGGAGAAACGGCGAGACACCAATCATACCACGCTTGATCGATGTCCGAGTCCCGACCGAGCGAGGGCGGGCGTTCCACCGCGAATGCGCCGCCGCTGGAAGCGCGCCGCCAAAACATTCCTTGTTTGTTGAGAACCGCCGCCACGTAGACGACGGCCGGGTTCGACGGTGCATGGCAAACTTCCATACGCGTGAAACGCGAACTCGCGCTTGTGCCGAGCAGCGCCACGCGTGCCCAAGTTGTCCCGCCATCAGTCGAGCGAAGCAGACCCAGGACCGTGGCGGCAAAGATTTCATTCGGATCATTTGGATTGATCGAAATGTCCCAGGTGGGCGCCGATTGGACCGTGCGCCAGCTCGCGCCGCCATTTTTGCTTTCAAGCAGCGTCTGTCTCGTGCCTACCCAGAGGTGAAGGGGATTGGCCGGATCGACTGCGATGTCGTAAACTCCGGTGTTGGACAGCTCATCGGAAGCGACAAGTTCCCACGTCTGCCCGCCATCGGAGGATCGAAGCAAACCGACGCCGAGCACGCTCTCGTTATCGCCCTCGCCGGTGCCCGCATAGGCGATGTTAGGCGAGGAGGGTGCGGCACAAATCGCACCCATGGAGAGT
>QHPZ01000248.1:1615-1812 GCA_003219225.1 Verrucomicrobiota bacterium
ACACAACACCAGATGCTTTGCGTCCGTCGGTGAAATCAAAATGCCCGAGCAACGGCCGGAGACAGGCGGCTTGTTGTTCCCTCCGGTTCCGTAGGTTTGGCCTTTCGGGATACAGCTCGGCCCGAGCGCACGCCAGACCGGCAGCTGCACGGTGGCGGCGAACTTCGTTGCAATCAGACGGTTCTTCGCTCGATCTG
>QHPZ01000247.1 GCA_003219225.1 Verrucomicrobiota bacterium
CAAATCATCGCCAGATCGTTCCCGGCACTGATCGCGAGGCCGATTGTTTCCTCCAAACTGTAGCCAGTCAGGATCGCCCCCATGTCCAGGTCGTCGGTCATGATAAGGCCGTCTAAGCCGAATTCAGCACGCAGCAGATCAGTGATGATTCGGCGCGACAAGCTGGCGGGCGTTTTTTCCCGTTCGAAGCACGGATACCAACCGTGACAGATCATCATGCTGTCGATTTTGTTCACAAACGCGCGGAAGACCGCTAATTCGGTGCGTTGCAATTCTTCAACCGTGCGATCGATGCGCGGCAATTCGTAGTGCGCATCGGATTTGGCGGCGGAATAACCGGGAAAATGTTTGCCGCAGCTGGCGATGCCTTGTCCGCGCATCGCGTCGTTGAATGCGCCGGCGTTACGGCTGACCTGCTCGACGCTCGTGCCGTAGCAACGGCCACGCAGCGAATTAGGTTGAACCCGAAGAGTCGCAACAACCGCCCGGTGATCTCGCCGTGGCGCCGGATAAGATCGAGATCGGCCTTGTCGCGGAACTGCTGGGCGTTCGGCGGCTCATTTCCGATCAGACGCAAACGCGAGACGCGGCCGCCTTCCTGGTCGATGGTGATGATCGGCTCGGTCGTGCTCAGCTCGCGCAAATCATCGATCAATTTCCGTAGTTGCGCCGGCGTGTTGATGTTGCGCCCAAAAAGAATGAACCCACCAGGCTGCACGCGCCGAAACAACCCTGCAGTTTTCGCGTCGAGCTCTTTGCCGGGCACGCCGGTGAGAATCAGTTGGCCTAACGAATCAGCGCTCATAAAGGTGGATCGAGCACTCCGTGCTCGATGCTAAAAAATGGCGGCGCAGCCGCACTAACAACATCGCGCGACGGAGCGCGCGATCCACCTGCCATTTGACCGAGAGAACCACTCTCCATAGTTTGCACGCTAATCTGGATGGTGCTCAGGGGAAGTAAACAAAGGCTCGCCCTCGCTGTTGTTTTGCTCGGTCTGTGCGCGAACGCGCGCGCGGCGGTGCAATTGGGCATCGACGTTCTGGCGGACAACAATTACGCGCAGTTACGCGGCAAACGCGTCGGACTAATCACGAATCAGACCGGTGTAAACTCGCGCGAGACCCGCACGCGCGTGCTCTTGTTGACCGCCTACTCGTTGTAACCAAAACTGCCATGTCGAGCGAAGTCTCCCGCGCCGACGTTAAAAGGATCGGCCTTTACGGCGGCACGTTCGACCCAATTCACCTCGGCCATCTGATTCTGGCCCGGGAAGCGCGTGAAAGACTCGGTTTGGCAAAATTGATTTTCGTGCCGGCGCGGATCGCGCCGCATAAACGCGCGCCCTTCGCGAGCGCCGAGATGCGATTGTCGATGTTGCAAGCAGCCGTGGCAGGCGAAAAAGGGTTGGAAGTGGATGATTGCGAATTGCGGCGGGCGCCGCCCTCCTACACGATCGACACGGCGGAAAACGTCCAGCGGCGCGAGCCGGACGCGGAGATTTATTATCTCATCGGCGAAGATAATCTGGCGGGGCTCGGAAATTGGCGGCAGCTCGATCGACTGCAAAAAATCGTGCGCTTCGTCGTTCTCGATCGCACTGGAGCAGAAGCAAGGCACGGTTACCCGATCATCGCGCGCAAGATCGACATCTCCGCCACCGATATCAGAAAGAGGGTTGCTTCGGCACAATCGATTCGTTATCTGGTGCCGAAGAGCGTGGAAGAGATCATTCGCCGCAACAACCTCTACCGGGAGGCAGCGCAATAACCGCGGAAGATCTAGCCAAGACCTGCGCCGAGCTCGCCTCCAACAAGAAGGCCGAAGAAATCGTCGTGCTTGATCTGCGCGGCATCTCAACCTTCACCGATTTCTTCGTCATTTGTTCGGCGAACTCCGAGCCGCAGCTCAAAGCGATCGCAAACGAGATCGAAGCGCAGCTGAAGGAAGATCACGCGGTTCGCCCGACCGCGATCGATGGATTTCCCGCGAGTCAGTGGATCGTGCTCGATTATCTCGAAGTGGTCGTGCACATCTTCCACCGCGACAAACGCGCGTTTTACAGCCTGGAAGACCTCTGGGGCGATGCGCCACGTGTGGAGTTGGAAACAGCGGCTTCCAGCCGCTGAAACCACCGCGCTGGTGGGGCGAGACTCTGTCGAGCCGACGAATGCACCCACCCGTTCGTCGGCTCCGCGGAGCGTCGCCCCACCGGCAGTTTGTCAGCGCGTCGTCGCCGAAGGCGATGGGCTCGCCGCAGCGCCTGGGGGTTTTACGTCGAGCAATTCGACTTCGAAAATGAGCGTCGAATCGGGCCCGATGTCCGGCCCCATCTGGCGTTCGCCGTAGGCGAGGCTCGACGGAACGAACAACTGATATTTTGAGCCGACTTTCATCATCTGAAGTCCTTCGGTCCAACCTTTAATCACGCCGGTGAGTGGGAACGTAGCCGGCTGGCCGCGTTTGTAAGAGCTGTCGAACTCGGTTCCGTCGACCAATGTACCACGGTAATTTACCGTCACGATGTCGCTGCCTTGCGGCTGCGGTCCGTTGCCTTCCTTGAGCAGTTTGTATTGCAGACCGCTTGGCGTCGTTTTCACCCCTTCCTTCTTTTTGTTTTCGGTGAGGAATTTTTCACCTTCGGTTTTGTTCTTTTGTGCCGATGCCTGGACTTTTTGCGTCATATCTTTTTCGAAGTTCGTGAGGACTTGCCGCACCTGGTCCATGGTGAGCTGCGGTTTGCCGGAAATCGCATCTTTTACTCCCGCCATCATTGCTTCGGTATTGATCTGCACGTTTTGCTTTTTTAACGCTTCGTTTTGTCGCGTGAAATTGAAGCCGACTTGCAGGCCAATGCTGTAACTGACCTTGTCGATATCGGTTTTTAGTTCCGGCGATTTCTCTTGCCCGAGAAGTGGTGAACCCGCCAAAAGTAACGCGAACGCAATAATGAAATTTTTCATGTCAGTGGAATTGAAGCTGAAGCGCGCCGACGCATCTGTCGGCGCGGAAACCTGCATGCTAATGCCTCATGTTTGTTCGTCAAGAAAACAGCGACCTCGGGCGTGGCTGTGGACATGCGTCGCTTCAGTCGTTTTAGTCACTACGTCGCAGGCGATCACCCTCTCCGACACCGACGCCCTCCGCATCGGGAAAAAAATCTGGCAGAACGAATGCAACGGAACAATCTCCGGACTGACATCCTGGAACCAGGGCGAGGATTTCGCCTCCCTCGGGATCGGTCATTTCATCTGGTATCCGCAAGGCAAACGCGGACCATTTGAAGAAAGCTTTCCCAAGCTTGTCACATTCATTTCCGATCACCACGTCGATGTGCCGAGTTGGCTGCTCCCTCCGCGACCGTGCGCCTGGTCGTCACGGGCTGAGTTTGAACGCGCTCAAAATTCGCCGCAGATGACTGACCTGCGCGGTTTTCTCGCGGGGACTGTCGATCTTCAGGCGCAATTCTTGGTCGACCGGCTCAAGCACGCATTGCCAAAGATGCTCGACGAAACCGCTCCGGAAAATCGCGCGCGCGTGCAGCAGCAATTCGAACGCGTGGGGAGTTCGGCTCAGGGCTGCTACGCCTTGGTCGATTATGTGAACTTCAAGGGCGAAGGAGTTTTGCACACGGAACGTTATCGCGGACAAGGCTGGGGATTGCTGCAGGTGCTCGAACAAATGCGTAGCACAGCTGCCGGCAAAGCTGCAGTGACGGAATTCGCGGAGGCGGCCCGCGCGATTTTGATCCGGCGCGTGAAGAATTCGCCGCAACGCAGGGAATCACGCTGGCTGCCGG
>QHPZ01000249.1 GCA_003219225.1 Verrucomicrobiota bacterium
TCGGCGCGGCGAACAACATTCACTGTTTTGTAACCGAGATCGCGCGCGATCTGGATCACAGCGCGACCGGCGGCCGAGTTGGCGGCATTTTGAATGAGCCAGTCGCCTTTTTTTAGATCGACATAATCGTGGAGCAAACGCCACGCGGTCATCGGATTGATCTTCAACATCGCCGCGTGCACCGGCTCGATTTCCGGTGCCACCGCGATCAACTCGCTCGCTTTCACGGCGACCGCTTCGCGCCAGGTCCCGATATTGTGCGGCAAGATCACGACCGCGCCAGTAGTGATGCCCTGCACCTGCGGGCCAAGATCGACAACTACTCCTGCACCTTCGAATCCGGGCGTGGCAGGCAGTTGCGGGCGCACGGGATATTTTCCCTCGATCGCGTTGAGATCGGCGGGGTTGATCGGCGCCGCCCGCATGGCGACAACTGCTTCGTCTGCAGCGGGCCTCGGCCACGGCCGCGTTTCGACGCGCAAAACATCGGGCGGATTTCCGTGCGCTTCGTAAACGACCGCTTTTATAGTTCGATCCATTGATGAGTTCCGGCACGCATCCTCAGGCAGCGATTGCTAATCTGCAAACCGGCGCGCGCGTCGCGTTGCTCGGCCTCATCATTAACGTGGCACTGGCGACGGCAAAGATCCTGGCCGGCGTTATTGGCAACGCTTACGTGCTCATCGCCGATGGGATTGAATCCGCCTTCGACATCGCCGGCTCGATCGTAATCTGGGGCGGATTAAAATTTGCTGCTCGTCCACCCGACGCGACCCATCCTTATGGTCATGGCAAAGCCGAGCCGCTCGCCGCGATTGCCGTCGCAATCGGAGTGCTGGCGGCCGCTCTGGCGTTGGCCGTTCAGAGCGTGCGCGAACTTTTTCTGCCGCACCACGCGCCCATGTCATTCACATTGGTCGTGCTCGTCACTGCGATCGTAGTGAAAGAACTTTGGTACCGACGCGTCGTTCATTTCGGTCGCAGCGCTGAGAGCACCGCGGTGCAAACCGACGCCTGGCATCATCGCACGGATGCGCTCACGTCGATCGCCGCTTTCGTGGGGATCAGTATTTCGCTGATCGGCGGCGCAGCGTGGCAAAGCGCGGATGATTGGGCCGCCCTGTTCGCCTGCGCACTCATCGCCACCAATGGCGTCCGGCTCTTGCGGCCTGCTCTTTATGAGATCATGGACACCGCGCCGCGCAGCGACATTGTCGACCTGATCGGCCGCGCGGCCGCCGCCGCACCAGGCGTGCTCGAAGTCGATAAGTGTCTCGTCCGCAAGATGGGACTCAGTTTTTATGTCGATCTTCATATTGGTGTGGACGCAAACATCTCGGTCCGCGAAGGCCACCACATCGCCCATGTCGTGAAACGTGAGATCCAGGCGACCGATCCGCGCATTGCCGATGTGCTCGTGCACGTGGAGCCGGCGCGAGCTCGACCGGACCTCTAGGGGACGACGTTGTCGGCCCGACGGGAAGCGAACCGCTTCCGCTACAGCATTTTGCTGCGCAACAGCGCCTCCAGCGCGCGCGTGAGCGCGCGCCTCGCCGTTCGCACCTGCTGGAGGAACGAAATCATCCGCAGAACGCGGGCCGGGTGCATTAGCAGGTAAAGTGAAAGCTTTGTCGCGCTTGTTTCTTGTCGCTCGATATCAAATAAAACGTGCGGCGGGAGCGGCAATGGTCGCGCTGCGGTATCACTGATTGCACGAAGCGAGAGCATCGGCAGCGCGTGCTCGGCGCAAGCGCGAGCGATAAAATCTGTTTCCATGTCCACGGCGGCTGCACCGGTTATTTGCGCGAGGCGGAGTCGCTCTTCCGCTGAATCAATGACGTGTTTCGCCGTGATAATGTCGCGGAGCGTGACTACCAAATCAGCCAGCAGCGATGCGTCGGGTATTTTTGTGGTCGACAAATTCTTCGCGATCACGACATCACCCACCTTCAGTTCGCGATCGAGCGCACCCGCGAAACCGGCGCTGATCAACAACTCGAACCGCCGATTTTGCAGCAACGTTGCCATCCGGTGGCGGCAGATTTTTTCGCCCACGCCAGTGTGGAAGATTTCAACGCTGCGATTGTCGATCTTGCCGTGGACGATCTCGAACTCGCCGCAGGGCTCGCGCTGCTTGTCGCGCAGCGCCTTGATGAATGCCGCGCTCTCTGCCGGGAGCGCGAAGGTGATTGCGATCACTTCGGCGGCGCTGTCGATTCGAGGATCTCGACAGCGAAACTTTTCATGTCCGCGTCGCTCCCCGAGCTTTCGTCAGGCGGAGGTGAGCTCGGGTTGATTCCGGCGATTGCCGCCAGCTTGCGACGAAACGCGGTCGCCTGGTTCGCCGGAACATCGACAAGCAGACCGATGCGATGCTGCTCGGGAATTCCTTTTGTGACGCTGCCACCAAGCTGCTGAACAATTGCGGCAACCTCGTCCGCGACTGCGTCGAGCCGGCCAGGCGCAATCGGCAGGGTGATCTCAGTTACGCCGAAGGGAGCAGGGGATAGCGTGGCCGCGGCCGCATGCTCGAGCGCTTGGGCGAGTTGACGGCGCATTTGCGCTTCAAGCAACGCGCGGTTCGGATTTTTCGATTCGTGGCGGGCGATAAACCAAAGGCCGATTTCGCCCGCGCTCCGAGATCTCTTCTTCAGCCGGCAACAAAACTTCACGGGAGTCACCGCGTATACGGGAGAAAATTTCTCGCGCGACTGCCAGCTCCCGTTGTAAATGTGTGTCGGAGACGAGACGCTGTTCCAAGGCAGCGCGTTCCACCGGCGACAATCTGCCCTCTAGATAATCGAAAAGCTTATCGAGGTTCATTCGACAATGTCTCCGATGGCGGCAAGGCCGGCGACGATCGCGAGGTTGAGGAACTTTCGCCCGCAGGTAAATGCGCCGCTTTCCAGTCCATCGCCATCCGGATGCGTGCGCGACCGCTGGGATGATCGAAAAAGATGAATTCCTCCAGCGGGCTCGGATCGAGTTTGCGATAAGCGCCCAACTTCAGAGCGACCGTGGCCATGCCATCGGGCTCGCGCGACGTGTTGATGCCGAAGGCGTCGGCCTCGCGCTCAGTGACGCGAGTAATCGTGTTGGTCAAGGGCGTCAGCAAAAACGCGAACGCGGTCACGACTAACACGAGCAGTGGCAAACCGGCCGGATCCCCGATGCCACGGATGCTCCATTGCTCGCGCCAGCGGGCGACTGCCGCGTCAAAAATTATGCGCGTCAACCCGAAGACGATGAGAACAAAAATCGCGAGATAGGTCAGCAGCATGGCGACATGGTTGAGCACGTAATGTCCCATCTCATGCGCCATGACCTCGCGGATTTCGGGCAAGGTGCATTGCTTGAGCAAGTTGTCGTTCAACGCGATCCGGGTTGTGCCAAGAAATCCGGCCACATTTGCGCTGATCCGTTTTGTCTGGCGCGATGCGTCGACCTCGAATACCTGGGTCACCGGAATCTGATTGGCGCGTGCCATGGCGAGGATGGGTTCCTTGATCGCCGGGTCTTCGATTGGTTTGTAGGTGTTGAACAGCGGCTCGATGTAAACCGGCGAAATCAACATGCCGATCATGATGAGAATCATTGCCATGATTGTGCCCCAGACCCACCAGCTGCGCGGCGCGCGCCGGAAAACTGCGTAAAGCGCGACGACAGCGACCGTGCCGAGAACGAGCGTCAGTGCGAGACCGATCAATTGCTCGTTGAACCATTGGCCGAAGTCTTGGGTGGCCATGCCGTATTGATGTTCCCGAAAAAAATTCTCGTAGACGTAGAGAGGAAAACTGAGCACCGATGCGATGATCAGGTAAGGAACTGCATACAGCGCTACCTGCGCGCTCTTGAAGGGCGTGACTCGCTCGGCGAAATCGCGCAGCCGCGCGGATGTGCGCAACCACAGCAGTAAGATCGAGATCGCGATGATGAGGAGAAAATTCCACAGCAGCAGCCAATAGCCGCCTTCGAAATAGGCGTCGGATTTCGCGCGTTGGTTGCTCGGCACCGTCGCCAGCCAGGCCTGCGTGGCCGCAGCCGGATCGAACGTCCCTTGCGCCTCAATTGCGGTCGCGCTCGGCGGCGGCGAACCAGCCTGAGCATGCGCCGCCACGGCACCGGCCAAGACAAGGCCAAGAACGAGCGATGACACGATGCAATTTTTGAGCATGTCCGAATTCATACGCAGCCGATGCCGGGAAAACAAAGCACAGCCTGCAGCGTTCGGCGCGGCGGCATTATGCTGGACGAGGAACTTTGCCAAGCGCAAACTGAATTCATGAAACTGCCGGCACTGTTGATTTGGTCAGCTTTTCTCGCCAGCAGTCCCATCGCGCCAGCGGCCGAAACCCAAACGCCAGACCCCGCGCTTTACGGACCGTATCCTGCCAACTACAAGGAAATCGTGACCGACTGGCTGCAGACGCAATTGATCGATCCATCGAGCGCGCGCATCGAATGGAAAGGCGAACCGAAACCGGCCGACCTGGGCAAAAGCTTCACTGTCAACGCGCGCAATCGCTTCGGCACCTACACCGGCAAACAGGAACATGGCGCATTGATTCGCAACGGAGAAGTGGTTAAAGGAATCGGATTCGGATACTAAGATGAAATTGACTAAACATTCGGCGGCGCGGGAATCGGGCCAGATTTTTGGCGTTCTGATTGTGTTGGTGCTCGTAATCGGCGTCGGCTTTTGGTGGCTGTTTAATTATCGAAACACCATGCGCAATGAAGGACGCGCGTTTGGGCGGGAAGTGATCCAGCGCCTCGTGGTCAATCACGACGCCAATTTTCTCGCCAACAGCCTCGGTCCGCAGGCGAAGCTCGATTTGCCGCCGATGGCGCAGCAGGAGATGATGCAAAAACTACAGCAGCTCGGCGCAGCAGTCGGCCCGCCCAATGTGCAGGGCGACGTTTATTTTCAATCGCAGTTTTTTGAGCCGCACGGCAATTTCAGCGCTCTGCTCAATTACCCCGCCGGCGCGATGCGAATGGACGTCGCCATTTCGCACCCCGTTAGCCGCTGGCAGATCGACACGATCGGCCTCAGCACCGCTGCGCCGCCCTAAGATCTGTCGATCTTGCGATTTGTCAGGTCAGCAGGCGATCAAGCGAATCGAGGCAAATTTGCGACCAGGTCTCGAGCGATTCGCGGCGGGCGACCAATTCGTTTTTGCCCAGAAAGGCGACGTTGGTGATCATTGCTTCGCGTTTTTCCACCTTCGGCTCGGCCAGTTTGAAAACGTGAACGATGCCGAGGTGGACCTGACCAACTTCGGTCGTGTCATCGTTGATCAAGCCGACGACACGATTTTGGAATTTCGTGAGCAAATGAATTTCCTCATGGACTTCACGTTCAACGACGCGGTTGTAATTTTCTTCATCGAGATGAAACAGACCTGCATCTCCCTCGTTTAAGTGGCCGCCGATGCCGATCGACCCTTTCGCCACCAATCGCCGCTCACCAGCTCGTTTGCCGCGGACATAATAAAAGACTCTGTCGTCGTGCACGAGCAGCACGTAGGGAATGAGTTTTTTGTAGCTCGCGTTGCTCTCAGCCTGCTCACGTCGCAGGAAGAAATTGTTTTCATGCGACAGAATTGCGTCCAAATATTTGCGCGGCTCGAAGTTCAGGCCGTGAAAACTGCCAAGTTGATCGAATAGCGATCGTCGGACGACCAGAACGTTTTCTTCAAGCGGGTTCACTCAAAACGAATAGGTCGCGCCGACTTGCGGGCCGAGCAGATTCAAACTCGGGTTCGGATCAGTTTGTCCGCCGTTCGAAAGATGCTGATAAAGCGCGCCGGCGTTCAGTTTCCAGTGCGCGTTTAGCCGATAAGACACGCCGATCGCGCTCAAAATATTGAAAGTAAAATCCTGCCCCTGTGCGCCGGGAATACTCGCGTGACTGTCGATCCAACCCAAACCGAGACCGCCCGAAACGTAAGGAATGAAGCGTGACCCACGCGGCAGGAAATTGTAACGCAGTCCAAAATTGAAGCCGAAATAATGGTTCTCGATGCCGCGGAAAATCGGTTCGGCGATCGCGCTGAGGTAAAATTGATTGTAGCCGCGCAACCAATCGTCGCGATCCATCACACCCCAGCGAACGCGCCCAGTTAGGAATTCCGCGCCGATTTCGTAGCTGTGCGGGCTGTTGATGAAACCGAGCAGGTATCCGGATTCAACGGCGAGTTCGAAGCCGGGCGGGTTGAGCTGATCGACCGAAGCGAGCGATGAAATTGCTGGGCCGGCGAACGCGTGCGACGCCAAAGCGAATGCGAGAACAATCAGCGCGCGAAACATTTTCATTCGGGCGCGCTACGATAGAAGCGGTTGATTGGATTGCAATTTGGTAGGGACGCCGCGCTGCGGCGTCCGCGGTCGGCGCAGCGCGCCGATCCTACCGCACAAACTCGGCAAGATCGGCGGGCAACGGACTCGTCCACTCAGGTTCGCCCGCAATGCCGAGTTTGGTCGAGTGCAGCGCGTGGCGCGGCAAAAGTAATTGTCGCGCCAGATCGTCGGTCCAGCCAGTTTTGATAAACCGGAGATAAAGCTGCTCGTCTGGACCATAAATTTTGTCGCCCACAATCGGATGACCGGTCGAGGCAAGGTGCACTCGAATCTGATGCGTGCGTCCGGTGCGCGGAATCGCACGCACGATTGCGAATTTAGCTGGTAGGGCGCGACCGTCCGCCACGGGACGGATTCGCCGCGGCGAACCGGGCGCGCCGTCTGCCGATCTGTGCGCACGGCCCGTCCGTCCGTCCCTACCAACGCCCGTAAGAAAACGTCGCTCGACCGAAAATTCAGTGCGCGCCGGCGCGCCGGCCGGATGGATGGTTTGCTTTAGCCAAATCGCGGAGGGCCGATGTTTACCTTGTCGATCCAGCGGCGCGTCGACGATCTTGCGCTCCCACTTTGGCCAGCCCCAGACGATGGCCAGATATTCCTTGTGCAGTTGTTGGCGCTGCATCGACAAACCGAACCGGCGGGCAGCGGCCGAATTTTTCGCCACCAGGACAAGCCCGCTCGTTTCGCGGTCGAGCCGGTTCACAATCGAGACCTGTCCGCCGTTGGCAATTTCAAACGCGAGTAATTCGCGCAACTCTTTCCAAAGCGTCGGCTGTCCGTCGGGCTTTGTTGGATGGGCGAGGAGAAACGGCGGCTTGTCGACGACG
>QHPZ01000055.1:0-18692 GCA_003219225.1 Verrucomicrobiota bacterium
CTCTACGGCTGGACGCTTTTCCTCGTCATCCAAACCGGCACGATCGCAGCGGTCGCAGTCGGATTCGCGCGCTACACTGGCGTGCTGATTCCGTGGTTTTCAGAATCGAATTATCTCATCGCGCCGATCCGGTTCGGTGGACCGTTTGGCGGTTATGCCGTCTCGCTTTCTACGGCGCAGTTGCTCGGGTTGGCCATGATCGCGTTGCTGACGTTCATGAACACGCGCGGGTTAAATCTGGGCAAGTTGGTGCAGAATATTTTCACGACGGCGAAAACAGCCGCGCTCATCGGGTTGATTATCCTCGGTATCATTGTCGGCCTGAGATCGGGAGCGGGCGCCGAAAACTTTCGTGATTTTTGGACATTGCGTGGCGGACTGCAGGAAGTCGGCCACGGTTTGACGGCGGCAACCGCGTTCGGTCTTTTCGTTGGCATCTGCGTCGCGCAAACCAACTCGCTCTTTTCGGCTGACGCGTGGAACAACATCACATTCACGGCTGGCGAAGTGATCAATCCGCGGCGCAACATTCCGTTATCGCTCGCGTTCGGAACTTTTCTCGTGATCGGCCTTTATCTGCTCGCAAATGTGGCCTACCTGGCGGCGCTCCCGTTCAGTGCGATCCAGAACGCGCCGAGCGATCGCGTGGCATCGGAAACGGCCAATGTGATTTTCCCCGGCGCGGGCGCGACGATAATGGCCGTGGGGATTATGATCTCCACGTTCGGCTGCAATAATGGACTCATCCTCGCCGGCGCGCGCGCCTATTATGCAATGGCACGCGATGGCCTGTTTTTCCGCCGGGTCGCACAATTGAACAAGCACCACGTGCCAGCATGGGGCCTGATTATTCAGGGGATTTGGGCAGGCATTCTGGTTTTGCCGCGCACAGTTAAAACCGATGCCGCCGGCCAGGTGACCGGTTACGGCAATCTTTACGGTAACCTGCTCGATTACGTAATTTCCGCGGCGCTGATTTTTTATATCCTGACAATTGCGGGTTTGTTTTTGCTGCGCTGGAAAAGACCCGACGCCGAACGGCCATACCGAGCGTTCGGCTATCCAATCGTGCCAATTCTCTACATTCTGGGGGCGGCGGTGATTCTTTTGGTGCTCTTCGCCTATCAAACATCCACGACCTGGCCCGGCTTGATCATCGTGCTCACGGGGGTGCCGATTTATTTTCTGTGGCGAAGATCCAGCGTCGCGTCGGCTGCAGGAGGCCAGAACGCACCGTAACGAGAGTCAGGCAATTTAAGGAGAGCTAATCATGGTAAATCTATTCGCGAGAAAACCGCTCGATCGACTGATGCACGAAGCCGAGGAAGTTGGTGAACACAGTCTCAAGCGCTCGCTGGGATGGATAAATTTGGTCGCGCTCGGCATCGGCGGAATCATCGGCGCCGGTTTGTTTATTCGCACGGCGGCAGCGATTGCCGACCGAGCGGGTCCATCAGTTGTCCTTTCCTTCATTGTCGCCGGCATCGGATGCACCTTCGCCGGCCTTTGCTATGCCGAATTTGCGTCGATGATTCCAGTTGCGGGCAGCGCCTACACGTATTCGTACGCGACGATGGGCGAATTTGTCGCCTGGATCATCGGCTGGGATCTCATTCTCGAATATGCGGTGGCCGCGGCGACGGTCTCGACCGCCTGGAGCGAGTACGCGAACCGGGTGCTCAGTTGGTTCAGCCTGCGAATCCCTTATCAGTGGTCGCATTCGCCTTTCGAACACGATCCCGGAGGCGTCTACGGCATGATGAACATCCCGGCCGTGTTCATCCTGCTGATCCTGACGCTGCTTCTTATTCGCGGCACGAGAGAGTCGGCGCTCGTCAATGGTGTAATTGTCATCCTGAAAGTGAGTATTGTGCTGCTCTTTATTGGAATCGGGTGGCACTTCATCAACCCGGCAAATCACACGCCGATGATTCCCGCCGCGACGACTTACACCACGCCGCAGGGTATCACCCACAATTACGGCGGGATTCTCGGAATCCTCGGTGCGGCCGGAGTCGTTTTCTTTGCCTACATCGGTTTCGACGCCGTCTCGACTGCGGCCCAGGAAGCGAGAAATCCAAAGCGCGACATGCCGATCGGAATTCTCGGGTCGCTCGCGTTCTGCACCATTCTCTACGTGCTGTTCTCTTATGTGCTGAGCGGGGTCGCGACGGTTCAGGACTTTCGCGCGGCTGGTCGTGAAGCCTCGGTCGCGTTCGCCATTTCCAAATACATGACCGGCTATGAATGGCTTTCGAAATCGGTGACGGTCGCCATTCTGGCAGGTTTTTCCTCGGTCATTCTCGTCATGTTGCTCGGTCAATCGCGCGTTTTCTTTTCCATGAGTCGCGACGGACTGGTGCCGCGGATTTTTTCCGATGTCCATCCTCGTTACCGAACGCCATGGAAATCGAACATGTTGTTTTTTGTTTTCACCGGCCTGATGGCGGCCTTCGTTCCGGCCGATGTCACCGGTGAAATGACCAGCATCGGAACGCTGTTCGCGTTCATTCCTGTCTGCCTCGGCGTTTGGATCATGCGAGCGCGCACTCCCTAGCTCGAGCGCGGATTTCGAGTGCCGGCGGTGCCGGTTGTCTGCACACTGGGAATCGTTGTGTGCGGCGCGATGATTTACGGGCTCGGGTGGACAAACTGGATGCGATTGATCGTGTGGCTGATTATTGGGCTGATTTTCTATTTCAGTTACGGCAAGCACCACAGCCGCTTGAACGCGCCGCCGCCGGAAATGCCCGAGGGGATAAGCTTGACGCGGTAGCGCGCGGCAACACCCTGAATTTCAGCGCCAGCTGCTCTCGCTGAAAGCGCGCAAGGGGCTGGTGGCGCCGAAGCCGAGAAGGATTTCGGCGCGCCGGCGTAGCGCGGCTGCGGTGACGCGAGTGGCAAACGCCGCGCGATCGGATTTGAGATCATCGAGCGACAAATCCATTGCGCGCAGGATTTCCCATTCCTCAGCGCTCAACAGGTCGCGTTCGTCTTCGGTCGCGGCGCGGTTTTGCAATCGCGAAATGATTTCGGCCAAAGCGTCTCTGCTTGACGCGCGGAACAGGTCGATCAGGCGCTGGAAACTCAGGTGCAATGGAATGGTGGCAAGATCGACATCTACATTGTCGGCGACGCTATCGGGCGGCATGATCACTTCATCCGAAGTGGCGACCGAATTCCAAACGCGTTCGGGAGCGTAATAGCCGATCTCAACGTTATATGCACCGCGCGGCTGCGACACAGTGAGATAATGCTGGCTGGCCATTGGCTCGGCGGCGGCGCTCGTTTCTTCGCTGCCGTCGTTCCGATAGACGCGCAAGTGCACCTGTTGGTCTGCCGGCGCGGTTTTCTGAAAAACCGAAGGCCAGTCGATGTACCAATAGGTAAAGATCGTGCGTGGGTCGCGCGCGATGGCGAAAAGAATCGGAGGACCGGACACGCGCGGCAACTCGACCACGTCGAGTCCACGCTCCAGTTGGTCGTGATCGACGAGAGGCGCGATCGGTCCATTCGAAATGCGAAAATCACCTCCTGGCGGAGCGATTCGTTGGTCTTGCGTGGCCATTGCGCTTGATCGACAACTTGACCTAAATCAGCACGGCGCAAAGCGGAATCTGCGGCTCAAATAATGCGACGAATCGCCGAGCACCGCTACAGTGCAATGGCGTGGAGCCGTACGTGATTTTCAATCCCAACGCCGGCTCGGTCACCGACGTCGACACAGTGCTTGCGCAGCTGCACCGGTTAAAGCCCGCAATCATTCGGCTGACACGAGCTCGCGGCGACGCGGAGAAATTTGCACGGGAGGCAGTGCGAAAGAAGTACGATTATGTCGTCACGGCTGGCGGCGACGGAACTTTAAATGAGGTGATCAACGGAATCGCCCCGAACAGCCGCAATGTTCGGGTCGGGCTGATCCCACTCGGGACGGGCAATGATTTCGCGCGTTCGCTGGGGTTACCGGGTGAAATTCAGAACAACATCGACATCCTGGCGGAAGAACGGAACCGACGGGTCGATCTCGTGCTCGTGCGCAGCAAACGCGCGCGATATTTCGTCAATGTGTCAGCGGGTGGGTTCAGCGGGCCGGTGGATGAAAAACTCACACCGGAATTGAAACGAGCGTGGGGACCGCTTGCGTACGTGCGCAGCGCGGCCGCGGCGTTGCCGCAACTCCGCATCTATCGCGCACACATTCTTGTGGACGACGACGAACAATTGTCGCTCGAGCTTTACAACATCATCATTGGAAATGGCCGCTTTGTCGCCGGCGGACTGCCGATCGCGCCGGATGCCGATCTTAGTGACGGTCTGCTCGATGTCATCCTGATTCCAAATCATCCGGCTCCCAAACTGGCGCTGCTCGCAGCGGAAATTCTGCTTGGCAAACATCTCTCGAACGATGGAGTTGTTTTTCGGCGGGCGAAGAAGATCAGGGTACGGGCGCGCCCCGTTATGCGGTTCAATGTCGACGGCGAGCCAGTCGGGAACGCGCCAGCAACTTTCGAAATCGTGCCCCGCGCGTTAAAGTTTGTCGTGCCGAAGCGATGAGCGAAAAAGTGTTGGATATGGAAGAGTTAGCGCAGCGGACGGAGGCGTTACGTCGGGCCGGGAAAATAGTCGTGGCGACCAATGGATGCTTCGACTTGCTGCACCTCGGACATGTTCGGTACTTGCAAGCGGCGCGCGCGCGCGGCGATGTTCTGGTCGTTGGTATCAACGGCGACGAATCGGTGAGACAACTCAAAGGGGCCGGGCGGCCGCTGAACAACGAGCGAGAGCGCGCGGAGATTCTCGCGGCGTTGGAGTGCGTCAATCTGATCACGATTTTCCCAGAAGTGCGGGCGACGCGGTTCATCGAGACGGCTAAACCGGCCGTTTATGTGAAAGGCGGCGACTACACTTCCGATACGCTAAATGCCGAAGAGCGCGCAGCGTTGGAAAAAATCGGCGCTAAGATCGACATCGTGCCGTTTGTAAAAGGTTATTCGACGTCACGTTTGATCGAACAGTTGTGCGGACGGGGTAAATGAAACCGCTTGCTTTGGGGATATTGGGCTCCGGCAAAGGCTCGAATTGCCGCGCGATTCTCGAAAGTATCCGGTCGGGCGCATTACCAGCCGAAGCACGCGTGGTGATCTCTGACGTGCTGGACGCTCCGATCCTCGAGATCGCGCGCGAGTTCTCCGTGCCGAACGCCTATTTGCCGCCCGGACAATTTCGAACCCGGCTCGAGCCGGCGGTCGAAGTGGAGCTGGCGCAAATGCTACATGACGCGGGCGTGGAATTGATCGTGCTCGCCGGTTTCATGCGCGTTCTCAAACAACCGATGTTGCAGGCATTTCCGCGGCAGATCATCAACATTCATCCGTCGCTCCTGCCGAAATTCCCGGGGCTGGAGGCTTGGAGACAAGCTTTGGCCGCCGGAGAAAAAATCACTGGCTGCACGGTCCATTTTGTCGATGACAAGATCGATCATGGTGAGATCATTGCGCAACGCGAGGTGCCAGTCCTGCCCGACGATACAGCGGAGACCCTGCATGCTCGCATCCAGGTTGCCGAGCACGAGCTCTATCCAGCCGCGATCGCGCAGTTCTGCCGCGGCTGAGGTGCTTTTCACCAGCGCTCCGCTTTTTGTTCGCGTCCGAGCAGGGCGTGCAACGCCTCGCCAGCCGACTTTTGATCATAAAGCAGCGCGTAAACCTGGTCGATGATCGGCGTATCGACGTTAAGTTTGCGCGCGCATTCGTAGGCACTTTTTGCGGTCGGAATCCCTTCCGCGACCATTCGCATTGAGGACGTGACCTCATCGATCGCCGAACCGCGGCCAAGCTGTTCGCCGACGTAGCGGTTGCGGCTGTGTTTACTGAAGCAGGTGAGGACCAGATCTCCGGCACCGCTGAGCCCGTAAAACGTGGCCAATTCGCCATGCATCGCAGTACCTAGCCTGATCAATTCAGCGAGCGCTCGAGTCACCAAAGCCGCTTTCGCATTATCTCCGAGCCGGAGTCCATCACTTGCGCCGGCTGCTATCGCGAACACGTTTTTCAGCGCGCCGCCTAGTTCGACGCCGGCCAAGTCTTCGGACGTGTAGATTCGAAACATGGGGCTGCCAAGATGATCCTGCAGCGCGAGCGCGCGAGCGGGCTTGTTGCACGCTAACACACTCGCGGTGGGCAGCCCGCGCGCGATTTCGATCGCGAGGTTCGGCCCCGACAGAACTGCGATCGCGTGACGCGGAAAAATTTCGTCCAAGACTGTTGGTTAGCGCCAAGCTGTCGAAAGCGTGAGGCGACTGAGCGCAGCGCAGCCGATGGAGTGACAAAGACGACGAGGTCGGCCGTTGTGCACTCCGCAAGGTCGCTAGTGAGTCGAATCGAATCTGGGAGTTTGATGCCTGGCAAGTAATCGCGGTTTTCGCGGTTCTCGCGAATTCGCTCGACCCGGGTGGGTGTACGCCCCCAGAGCAGCACATCGTGGCCTTTGTTTGCCCAAAGCACCGATAAGGCGGTGCCCCAGCCGCCAGCACCAAGAATGGCCGTTGTTCCGAGGTTCACTTTCGACGAAAACGCGGTTCGGTTCCGTGCAAAAGCCGAACAAGGTTCGAGCGATGCCGAGCGATGACCAATCCCGCTAAACAAAGCGAGACGTAAAAAAGGACCCAGCTATATCGTTGCTCAAAAAACCTCATCACCGCAACCGTCGCCGGGAAAGCGAGCGCAGCAACAACCGAGGCCAGGGAAACGTACCGGATGATCTCGAAGGTCAACAGCCACACACCGGAGACGATCAGGGCTGGTATTGGCGCCAGCCCGAAGAGCACGCCGATCGAAGTTGCGACGCCCTTCCCACCTTTGAACCGCAGCCACACAGGAAAAGTATGGCCGATGACCGCGAATATCGCCGCGATGGCCGCGCAAAAGTCGACGAAGTTTGCGTCCCCGCCGCTGCGCCTGCCAAGGAGTAAAGCAAGGTGCACCGCGCCGAAGCCTTTGCCGAAATCAAACAGAAATACCGGGTAGCCGAATCGTTTGCCAAGGACGCGCAGAACGTTGGTTGCTCCAATGTTGCCGCTGCCAAGTTGGCGAATGTCGACACCTGCTATGCATCCGGCTAAATAGCCAGCAGGCAACGACCCAAGCAGATAGCTGATCAGCGTAACGACAGCAGGAGTAAACACGTCGGTCAGCGCGACAGTTCCGCGCGTAAACCATTCTTGCTCAGCCAGATAGAGAGGATAGCCACGTCAGCTGGAGTCACCCCGCTAATTCGCGCCGCTTGACCGACAGACGTCGGTCGAATCTTCATCAGCTTGTGGCGCGTCTCCGAACTCAAACCTGCAACGGTCTCAAAATTAAACCCGTCCGGAATTGGCTCAGCGTATTTTGCTGAAAGGACGCGATTTTGCTCCGCCTGGCGCGCAGCATAGCCTTCGTACTTGAAGTCCGTATCAACCAATTCCCAAATCTCGGAGGGGAACGCGGACAAGGTTGCAGCCGGCAAATTCCTGTAGCCGAAGCCGGGACGCTTCAATAACTGGTAAATTGGCGTACCCTGAACTCTCGTTTCCAGCGCGATTGCGCGCGCCTTCTGCAAGAACTCCATTTTCTCGCGGAACCCGCGCCAGCGCTGATCATCGACGAGCCCCAGACCAAATGCTCGCTCTGTGAGACGCTGGTCAGAGTTGTCGTGACGGAGTTGCAACCTACCCTCGGCGCGACTGGTAAACATCCGATATGGCTCTTCGGTACCCTTGGTTACCAGATCGTCGATTAATACGCCGATGTAGGCTTCGTTCCTTTGCAAAACAAACTCGGGCCGACTTTGAAGTCGAAGCGCGGCATTTGTTCCTGCGATCAAGCCTTGTGCCGCAGCTTCCTCGTAGCCGGAAGTACCGTTCACTTGTCCGGCAAAATAAAGACCGCGGACAACCTTCGTTTCCAGCGTATGGAAGAGTTGCGTTGGCGGAAAATAGTCGTACTCGACGGCGTAGCCCGGGCGCATGATCTCGGCATTTTCGAGAGCTGGTATGGAGTGCAGGAACTCAAGTTGGATCTGATACGGCAGGCTGGTTGATATCCCGTTGACATAATACTCCTCGGTGTGGCGGCCTTCGGGTTCGAGAAAAAGCTGATGCGCATTTCGGGCCGAAAACTTCACCACCTTGTCTTCGATCGAAGGGCAGTAGCGCGGGCCCGTGCCTTGGATTCGCCCGGCGTACAAGGGCGAGCGGTGGAGGTTTGACCGGATGATTTCATGGGTGCGAGCAGTAGTGTGGGTGATCCAGCAAGGCAGCTGTTCCACGTGGAACTCGCCCGCCGAATTGAAATTCAGGCTGAACACATCATTTACGCGCGGCTCCGCTTGCGAGACAAACGAAAACCTCACCGGCGGCTCGTCACCAGGTTGTATTTCACACCGCGAAAAATCGATTGATCGGGCATTTAGCCGACAGGGCGTTCCAGTCTTAAATCGACCGACTTCAAACCCGAGTTGCCAAAGGTTCTCGCTCAATGGCGAGCTCGGGTCCGCCATCCGTCCGCCATCCCTACTGTGTTCCCCGACGTGGAGCAGACCGCGGAGGAAGGTGCCCGATGTGACGATTACGCTACGGCCCGAAACGCTAACGCCCAAATCAGTCTCGACTGCGCACACGGTGTCGTTCTCGACTACGATTTTCGACACTGTAGCCTGCTTTACATCGAGATTCGCGGCGCGCTCGAGCACAGCCTTCATCCGAAATCGGTAGGCTTTTTTGTCGCATTGGACGCGCGGCGCTCGTACCGAAGGACCCTTTGATCTGTTGAGTAGGCGGAACTGGATTCCCGTGGCGTCACTATTCAGTCCCATGGCACCGCCCAAGGCATCAATCTCTCGCACAATGTGGCCCTTGGCGAGGCCACCCACGGCGGGATTGCACGACATTTGGCCAATCGTGTCCAAGTTCTGCGTCAAAATTAGCGTGCGACAACCAATTCGAGCCGCCGCTAAAGCAGCTTCGATTCCCGCATGACCACTGCCTACGACGATAACGTCGTACTCGGTTGGAAACTTAAACATCTCTGAATGCCTCCAAAATTCCCTGTCTGGTCCGTGGTAGCAAGTCACTGAGAACAAGCTCTTGGATCTTGCCGCTCGAAGTCGACGCAATGACCTTGAGCTCGGGGTTAAATTCAGCCAAGACTTGACGGCACGCTCCGCACGGCACAGCCGGTTCTGCTGACTCAGCCACGACCGCGATGGCAACAAAGTCTTTCTCGCCATTGGCGACTGCGGCCGCAACCGCCGATCGCTCGGCACAAATGGTCAATCCGAGAGACACGTTTTCGACATTGCACCCGCTGAAAATCTTCCCACTTTTCGTCAGCAACGCCGCACCGACGGCGAATCCCGAGTACGGCGCGTGAGCTTGGTGGCGGGTTTGGAACGCGATATCTAGTAATTGAGTGATGTCCATAATATGCTCGCCGGGTTGTAGTTACATCGAAACGGCTTTGTGAGCACGTTCCCTTTCCCGAGCTAATGCCGCTCTTGAAGCGGCCGTGTTTTGTATCGTGTGCAGCGCCAGTCGCGTCAACACAACAAACAGCAGTGCCGTTGTCACGAAGGCCCCGCCCCAGGTCCAATATTCGAGCACTCGCGGGTGGCTCTTGCCGCGCGCCACGTTTAATCCCAATTGGCCGAGCGTGCCCAGATATGTGTATAAGAAAAGCCCCGGTGCGCGCCCCAGCGATGTCCAAACAATATAAATCCGGAACGGTATTCTCGTTAGGCCGTAGAAGTAGTTGAGCAAACTTGCAGGGAACAATGGGTGCAATTGACTCAAACCGATGATTTTCCAGCCTTCCCGTTCCACCGCCGGTTCCAACACGCTCAGCGTGCGGCTTTGAGCGATACGTCGCGCCAACCACCGCCGTCCCAAACGTCGACTGAGCACAAAAGCAACCCCGGCAGCAAGAGTGTTGCCGATGAACACGATGACAAAACCCCACCACAGGCCAAACAAAAAGCCGCTGCCGATACTGAGCACGCCTCCCGGTAGAAGCAAGAGACTACAAACCGCAAAGAGAATCGGATAGCCTATTGCGCTCCACGCTCCCCAATGCATCACCTGGAGTTGCGCCCGCGCGATGATATCGACAATCGGAAAAGACGATGTAAAAAATATTACGAGTGCGATCGCAAGTCCGAGACATGCAACCTGCAGATAAAGCGCGCGCCGCACCTTCAGCATCGCGAAATTCTGCCTACTTCGGAGGCTGAGCGCAAATTCCGGCAATTTGCGCTCAGCTGGCGCGCGCCGCTTTGTTGAGCGACTAAACAGCAGGGGCTGGTACTTTTCGTCGGCGAGGAATGCCGAGACTGTCAAAAATTATGCGCGTCGCGTCGGAACGATTCAGCGTGTAGAAGTGAATACCCGCAACATTGTTATCCAACAGGTCATGACATTGTTCCAAAGCGAAGTGGACACCCACGCGCCGGACGCTTTCGGGATCGCTTTCGCATCGTTGCAGAGCGCGCAGAAGCCGGGCCGGAAACCGCGTCCCACCTGCAAGCTCCGCGATCCGCTTCAGTCCATTAATTGACGTAACAGGCATGATGCCGGCGATAATTGGGATATGGATGCCAGCGAGCGTGCAGCGTTCGCGGAAATCGAAAAAGTCTCGATTGTCGAAAAATAGTTGTGTCACCATGTAGTCGGCGCCCGCGTCAACCTTCGCCTTGAGGTAGTCCATTTCGACCAAACGATTTGGGGTCGCTGGATGCCCTTCGGGAAAACCGGCCACACCAACACCGAAGCCGCGGCGATCGGGATGGGCTCCGGACTCATTAAATCGCCGAATAAACCTCACCAAATCGATCGCGTGTTGAAACGAATCGCGCAATTCGTCGTAGGCCAGATCGCGCGGCTGATCGCCACCGAGCGCAAGAATGTTCCCTATCGCTGCCCTGGCGTATCTAGCTAGGATCGCTCCGATTTGCTCTTCATTGTGGCAGACGCAGGTCAGGTGTGGAATCGGCTCGAGCTTTGTCGTGCGTTGGATACGTTCGACAAGGTCGTGAGTTAAGTCCCGCGTTGAACCGCCGGCGCCATAGGTCACACTGACAAAATTCGGTTCGTACGACTCCAGCTCGCGAATGGTGTGATACAGAGTCTCAGCTGCCTCCGCCGTCTTCGGAGGAAAGAACTCGAAGGAAAACGTCGGCGAATCTGACCGGATAATCTCGCTGATATGCATTGGCAAACGCTTACCTTTCTTCGCGCCATCACTTCCGGTCAACCTGCTGTCTGCGTTTTCTGACCATGAAGTCTCCGCGCCAGTTGGCTACACCACAATCGCAAACACCCGCCCTGGAAAGCCGGACCCGCCTGCATTCTGCGTTGTTAAAGCATTCGTCAGCAGCAAGCCAACAACTTCGAATAACTGCGCAGAACTTGCGTCAATTTTCCGCACTCGATGATTGTCCGCGCTTGTTGGACATGTTATCAACATCGCCCTGCTCAACCGCTTGCCCGCGCCGCTGTTCCGAAAACCGATATTATTCGCAAGCTGATGATGATGAAAAGAGGACATGAAAAGATTAATCACTCATTTAAGCTTGTGAAAAATTCCAGCCGCTGCAGAACGGATAAAACCTGAACACAGATGCAGCCGGAGCTAGCCACCACGACCAGCAAAACGATAGAACCCCGCGCTCCGGCCGACTCAATCCTCCAGAAGAACTCGGCGACTGTCCCTAAGGACAGCCTTTTTGAACACGTCGCCTGGCTCTACGCATTTTGCCGGGAACACCTTTTTCGCGACGACACGCAGCGGATGGTCGCAACGCTCTGGCCCGACGGAGGCGCCCTACCGGGAACACAGCTGATCGAGCTCGGGTGCGGACCCGGCTTTTACTCCTTGAGATTCGCCAAGCGTTTTCCGGAGATCTTTGTGACTGGCGTTGATCGCTCCGAGAACCAGCTCGCCTGGGCGCGACGCCGCGCGGTTTTGCAACGGCTAGACAATTGTTCCTTCGCGCGCGTCAACGTGCTCAATCTGCCTTTTGCGGAGGCAAGTTTTGACGTATTGATCGCTTCGCGACTGTTGACGATTTTGCCTGATTCGGATCGCGCGGTGGCGGAGATGTATCGCGTGTTGAAAGCCGGCGGTCGTTGTCTTATCGCTGAGCCGCGTTACGCCGTTTGGGCATCGATTCCGCTATTCGCCATGTGGTTGCTGGCCAGCATCACGCACTCCGGCAACGGCTATCGGGAGCCGCGCTCCGCGAAAGTGTTTCCGCCGGGTTCGTTCGAGAAAGTTTTCGCAGCACATCCCTGGACCGAGCTCAAGACTTGGCAGGATGGCCGTTATCAATACGCGCTCTGCCGCAAAGGCTGAGAAGGCGCGCGGAGAATGAAATCGGCCCATCGGGTTCTCGATCCAGCTATGCCCCGGACAGAACTCAACGGCGTGTGCGCGCTTGCCGTCATGACGAAAGCGCCGCGCCCCGGTCAGGTTAAGACACGCCTTACTCCACCGCTGAGCCCGCCCGAAGCGGCCGAGCTGAACCGCTGTTTTTTGCGTGATACCACCGCCGCGATTGCTCAGGCGAGCAGCAACTTCGCCCGCGGAGTCGCCGTTTACACGCCGAAAGGCGCGGAGGCGGATTACGCAAACATCCTGCCTGGCAATTTCGATCTTCTTCTCCAACGCGACGGCACTTTTGGCCAACGCCTTGTCGCCGCGGCCGAAGATTTGTTTCGGGTTGGGTTCGCTTCGGTTTGCCTGATCGATTCCGATAGCCCGACCATCGCGCCCGAATCTTACAGGCGTGCCGCGAATGTGTTGGCGGCCGAAGGCGAGCGCGTCGTGCTCGGGCCCAGCGACGACGGTGGCTATTATCTCATTGGATTGAAGAAGCTTCATCAACGGCTGTTTGAGCAAATTGACTGGAGCACCGCGCACGTTCTGAAACAGACGATCGAACGCGCAAGCGAACTAAAGCTGCCGGTCGAATTTTTGCCGAGCGGTTACGATGTCGACGACGCCGAGACGTTGCGCCGGCTTTGTGACGAGCTCCTGTGCCAAAGTGCGGCAACGACAACAAACGTGGCGCCACACACGCGTCAGTTTCTTTCCCGATTACTCGCGCAGCGCCACTTGTAGGCAGCGGTCTGTTGATCGCGCTGTAGCCTTGGGCGAAAGCGGACGGGCGTGGCACTTCAGCAGAAAGTTTGCGACGCTCACAGAGCGCCGCTACAGAAACATCATGGCAAAACGCGCGCTCGTTACCGGCGGTGCCGGGTTGATCGGATCACATATCGCCGACCTATTCGTGCGCGAAGGCTGGGAGGTGCGCGTTCTCGACAATCTCGAGCCGCAAACGCACCGCCGTGGCAAACCTCGCTGGATCAACGAGCGCGCCGAATTCGTCCAGGGCGACATGCGCGACCGCGACACGCTCGCGGCTGCGCTCGACAAGATCGACATCGTTTTTCACGAGGCAGCTTACGGGGGTTACATGCCCGAGATCGCGAAATACGTCCACGTTAACTCGTTAGGCACGGCACAAATGCTGGAAATCATCCGCGAGAGAAATCTGCCCATCAAAAAAATCGTGGCCGCGAGCTCGCAGGCTGTTTACAGCGAGGGCGCCGGCGAGTGTCCGCAGCACGGTGTTGTTTTCCCGCCCGTGCGCCCGGTCGAGCAACTGCGCAAGGGCGATTGGCAGGTGCACTGCCCAATCTGCGGCGTGATCACGAAAAGCGTGGCCACGCCCGAGCACGCGCCGGTCGGCGGCGAAACCGTTTACGGCCTCACCAAAGTGGATCAGGAAAAACTCGTGCTCCTTTGGGGAAAACAGATCGGAATCCCGACGGTCGCGCTGCGCTACTCGTGCACCTACGGCCCGCGGCAGTCGATGTTCAATCCTTACACGGGGGTCATCGCAATCTTCTGCACCCGTTTACTGAACAACCTCCCGCCAGTGCTTTACGAAGACGGCGAACAGACGCGCGATTTCTCGTTTGTGGAAGACATCGCGCGCGCCAACTTGCTTGCGGCCGATAGCGACAAACTCGACGGCCAGGCCGTGAATGTCGGCAGCGGCTGCGGCACTCCGATCCGCGAAATCGCGGAGATAATTTCGGCTGCACTCAAGATCGAGATCGCATCGGTCGCGCGCGGTGAATTCCGCCCGGGCGAAATGCGTCACCTGACGAGCGACACCACCAAGATGAATGCGATTGGCTACAAACCGCAGGTCGACCTCGCTGAAGGCATCCAGCGTTACATCGACTGGATCAAAGCCCAGAGCGATGTGCGCGATTATTTCAGCGAAGCGGAAAACATTTTGAAAAGCAAAGGCATCATCCATCGCGTAGAAGTGATGAATGCCTGAGCTGACTGGCATTCCCGATTTCAACGCGCGTGTGGTCGAACACGCGCGCAAAGATTTCCCGCTCCTCGATGCCGACAGCAGCGTTGCCGAAGCGCTCGATCGCATCCGGCGAGAAGGGATCGGGGAGCGGGTGATTTACTTCTTCGCAGTCGATGCCGAGAGACGGCTCGTCGGCGTTTTGCCCACACGCCGTCTGCTCACGGCATCGCTCGACGCGCCTCTGCGCGACATCATGGTTCGCCGGGTGGTGGCCATCCCGGCCAGCGCCACCGTTCTCGACGGAACGCCACGTCGTCGGCGTGATTGATGTCAGCTTATTCACTGAGGAGATCCTGCAGGCGGGCGAAGGCGAAGATCGACATGGTCCGGCCGTGCCGGTGCACGACGACATTTTTGAAGCGCTCGGATTTCATCTCGAGCAGATCCGCGGCGTCTCGCCGTGGCGCGTGTTTCGCTATCGATTTCCCTGGCTGCTTGCCACGGTTGGAGGCGGCACGGTGTGTGCGCTGCTCGCCGGTGCGTTCGAAGCGACGCTCGCGCGCAGCCTGGTCATCGCATTCTTCCTCACGATGGTGTTGGGGCTCAACGAGAGCGTCAGCGCGCAATCGATGAGCGTCACGATTCAGACGCTGCGCTCCGCGTCCGTGACATGGCGCTGGTTTGTGACCGCGCTCCGCCGCGAGCTCGTGACCGCCTCGCTCCTCGGCCTCGGCTGCGGCTGTGTTGTCGCTGCGATTGTCTTGCTCTGGCGGAACGATGTGCGCGGGGCGTGTGTTATTGGCGGCAGCATCGCGCTTTCCCTCATCAGCGCCTGCCTTTTTGGTCTCGGTGTGCCATCGCTTCTCCACCGCTTCAAGCTCGATCCAAAGATTGCCGCCGGCCCAATCACGCTCGCGCTGGCTGATTTCTTCGCGCTGGTGATCTACTTCACGAGCGCCTCGCTCGTGCTCAAATGAGCGTGTCGGTCATTATTCCGGCACTGAACGAAGGCAGCACAGATCGAACAGCGGAGAACGCGCGCAGCGCTGGCGCAAAAGTGGTGAGCGAGCCGACGCGCGGTTACGGCCGCGCCTGTGCCGCGGGCGTGCGCGCGCTTTCACCCGAATACGACATCGTGCTGTTTCTCGATGGCGACGGCAGCGACTGCCCCGAATTCATTCCCCAGCTCGTCGAACCGATCGCGCGCGGCACGCACGATTTCGTGATCGGCTCGCGCACCCGCGGGCAACGCGAGCCCGGCAGCATGAACCTGCAGCAGATTTTCGCCGGCCGGTTCGCCGGCTGGTTGTTGTCGATCTTGTACGGCGTGCGTTACACCGACATGTCGCCATTCCGCGCCATCCGACGAGAAATGCTCGATAAGCTCGGCATGCGCGAAAAAACCTACGGCTGGAATCTGGAGATGCAGATGCGCGTCGCGCGAGCCGGCCTGCGCATCCTTGAAATCCCGGTGAACCACCGATGTCGCGCCGGCGGGGTTTCGAAGGTTTCAGGCACATTGCGCGGCACCTTCGTCGCGGGCGCGCGCATCATCGCGACGCTAATTCGCATCGCGCTGTCCCTACTACCGTTTGCAATTCACATCGCCTCCACGGTTGGTAAGATCGACAACCTTTGATGAGCCGTTCCAAAGCGCTGTTCGCCGGATTAATGGCTGGCCTTATCGCTGGAATCGCCATGACGACGGTGATGTTGTTGCTCGCGTGTTTCGGCGTGGCGACGCCGCTCGCGATTATCGGCGATCGGCTCTCGGTGTTTATTCCGCCGGGACCGTTTCTCGCGCTGATGGGCAAAGTGGGCGACTACAATCATCTCAAGCAGTTCGGAGTCGGATCGACGATGGCCGGTCAACTTGTCGTCGGCGCATTGGGCGGCGCGATGTTCGGTTTGCTCATGCGGCGTGATCCGGCGCGGCGTGTGACGGGCGTAACAATCGCTGTGTTTGTTTTGTTGCCGATCATCGCGCTCACAATCGCGCTCTGGCCGGTGCTCGGGACAAGCTATGTCGGTTTTCCCATTCCCGTCGGACGCGTGGTCACGCTGCTGGGCTTCGCGCTCTCGGTATTTGTTTTCGAGCGTGTGCTCGTTGGTGGATTCCATTTTGTCGCTCGACCGAACGTTGCAGGCGAAGCTGGAGAATTCAGCCCAGCAATTGGCCGGCGCGCCTTGATTGTCGGCGGCCTCGGCCTCGTCGTGGCAGGCGGTGGCATCGCGTTGCTGCGTAAACTGTAACGCGTCGCGACGTTCAGCTACGACGGCACCCAATACAAAGGCCGCATCGTCCAACCGATCACCCCGAACGAATTGTTCTATTGCGTGACTAAAAACGTCGTCGACCCGCGCGTCGATGTCGATCTTTGGCACTTGGAAGTCGACGGGCTGGTGCAGAACCGGGCCACATATCGCTTCCGTGACTTGGAAGGATTCGCCACGGTCGAGCAGGAGACAACGTTGATGTGCATCAGCAACGGACTCGACGCCGGCCTGATCAGCAACGCGGTGTGGAAAGGTTTGGCGTTGCGTGATTTGATCGATCCAGCCGCACCGCTGGCCAACGCCGCGCGGGTGCGCTTCTGCGGCGTCGACAATTACACCGACACCGTTCCGCTCGAGAAAGCACTCGAACCCACGACGCTGCTCGCCTATCAAATGAACGGCAAAGAATTGCCGCATCGACACGGCTATCCGTTGCGCGCGATTGTGCCCGGTTACTTCGGCGAGAAACACGTGAAATGGCTCACCCGCATCGAGCTCACGACCGCCGAGGCAAAAGGCTTTTACGAAACGCAAGGCTGGGGCCCCGATTTCATCACGCCGACGCGCTCGCGCATCGATGTCCCCGATCACGAATCACGATTCTCGCTTCACGAACTACGTGGCCCCATCGAAATCAAAGGCATCGCCTACGGCGGTGATCGTGGCATCTCGCGCGTCGAGCTCAGCTTCGACGACGGCAAAACTTGGGATGACGCCGACATTTACTACGCGGGCGGCGATCTCGCCTGGTCGCTCTGGGCCGCGCACGACGGCTGGTCACCCACTGAACCCGGCGATTACGTCATCGTCGTGCGCGCGACCGACGGCGAAGGCGCCGTCCAGGAATGGGAACCCGGCCGCAGCCCCTTCTCCGGCGCCACCGGATTTCACAAAATCGTCGTGCACATCACGGCGTAACATCAACAATTACCGCTGACAACGCGGGCACCACGCAGTCGTGCGGCCGCCGATGGTGGCGTGGCGCAAAGATCTGCGATGGCGCGGGCAGATGCCGGTGCGGCTCCAGCGTTGATGAATGAGCCAGCCGCGCGGCGGGTCGGAGAAATCTTTGCCGAGAGTTTCGAGCGAGCGGCGCACGACGAATTTCGCTTGGTGCAAGAGCGCGGCGCGTTCGTGCTCGCGCACTGACGCAGTGCGGCGCGAGGGCAGAATCTTTGCGCGCCAGAGGATTTCATCCGCCATCCAGTTGCCGATTCCGGGAAAACCGCTTTGCAATAGCAGGACGGCTTTGATCGGAGCTTTGTGATGTCGATCTAAGAAGCGGTCGAGGAATTCGCGATTGAAATCCGCCGATATGATTTCGGGCGCCTCGGTTTTCCACCAATCGGGTTCATTCCGGCCGTGGTGAAATCGGATGCGACCGAACTGGCGGGAATCGGTGAAGACGAGGGCGCGTTCGCGCTGATACACGACGAGATGATCGTATTTCGCCGCCTCGAATTTTGGCGCGACGACGTGAATTCTGCCAGTCATGCCGAGATGAATACCGAGCCAATTGTCATCGGAAAACTTAAAGAGCATGCGTTTGCCGCGCCGATCGGAGCAAAGGTATTTCGCGCCAATTAAGTGGCGCTGAAGCTCGCGCGTGTTTGTCTCGCGGAAGACGCGGTTCCGCGGATGCAACGCAAGATCGACAATCACATCGCCGCGCGCAGCGTCCCATTGTTTGCGATACCACTCGACCTCGGCCAGCTCCGGCATCGCGCAGGGTACGCGCACCTCGAGGAGCGGCAAAGGTCGATCGGCCGCTCCGCGGGCGATGTTAATTTTACTCGGCTTCGCCGACATTTCTTAGCATCGAGCGACGGAGGGCTCGATCCATTTGGCGCGGCCTACCCTTGCGCACTTGCGCGGCGTGCTAGGTTAACTCATGGAGAAGGTCATCATCGTTGGCAGCGGCTGCGCCGGGTTGACGGCGGCGATCTACGCGGCGCGCGCCAACTTGAGTCCGCTCGTCCTCGAAGGAGGCCAACCGGGCGGGCAGCTCTCGACGACGACTTTGGTAGAAAATTTCCCCGGATTTCCCG